>CAJQQM010000035.1 GCA_905480485.1 uncultured Aureispira sp. | reverse complement strand
CAGACTAAAACCACTATTTACATGATTAAATTGTTACTATTTTTTCAATTTTTCTGTTTTGTTTTCACACTGAATGCACAGCTGTGTAGCTTAGGGTTTGAAGATTTTGAAGGCACGAGTAACAGCAATCCTCCCGCGGGTTGGCAGCGAATTAATTCTTATATCGGCAATTCTTTTCCTTACTCAGGAACCACACATGCTGGTTTTAACACTACAGGGGATCAACTTATCTTAGCGCCTTTATTTTGTCCAGGCGAACTGTGTTTTTATTGGAGGGCTTCTGGCTTTAGTTCCGATTACGATATGGATATAGATTACAGCATCGATAACGGATTGAATTGGATCACCGTACAGACTATTAGTCTTAACGGTAGTGGTTCGCCGACATCTTATGCAGCACGTTGCGTCGATTTGCCCGAGGCAAATTTCCCAGCTCCTTTTTCAGGGGTTCTTATCCGTTTTCATCAATCGCGTCGCAATTCAGGCTCTTTTTATTTAGATGATGTTTGTTTACAAGGTGGTGCTTGTGTCGTTCAGGCTACAACAGTGCAAATTCAGGCTATACAACCTGCATGTTTGCAAGTTAATACTCCATTTAGTGTACAGGTTTGTGCAACGGATGCAAGCGGAAATATCGACCTCTCTTATCAAGGTACACTACAGCTAAATACTCTTGCAGGCCCTTCTATTCTTAATGGAACGAGTACATTATTGGCGCAGCAAGGATGTGCCGACTTTCAAAACTTGAGTTATAATTCGGCAGGCTTGTACAGCCTCAACGCTTCTGATTCTAATTGGTCGAGTTCGACTGTCAATAAGGAGGTATTGAGCAATTGTCCTAGAGTATCGCAGCTGCGTATTATGAGCTACAATTTACTTAATTTCCCCAATGGACGAAATGACTGTGGTAGTAATACCGTCGTTCCTGCAAGGTGGGATACGCTTGCCAAAATAATTGATTTTACACAACCCGATATTCTCCTTATATGCGAATTGCAAAATGAAGCAGGAGCTGATTCTATTCTAAATCATGCACTCAATCGCGGGAGTACTTATAATTTTCAAAGAGCAAGTTTTGTTGCCAATCGTTCTACCGGTAACACCGATCTTAATAACATGGTTTTTTATAATGCTGATAAACTAAGTTTGTACCATCAAAGTGAAGTATTAACTAATGTCAGAGATATTGCCTATATAGTTTTTTTAATCAATGACCCTTATATTGAATTGACTGGAGATAGTACTTTTTTGGATATTTATCTAGGGCATCTTAAGGCAGGTTCTGCTGATTCATTGGCAAGAAAACAGGCCTGTGATATTTTAATGGCTCAAGTGGATACTGCAACGGTAGAAAGAAATGCACTTTTTGGAGGTGATTTCAACTTTTACAGTAGTCAAGAGCCAGGTTATCAGGCCCTTTTGGGCGCTCAAAATGCTTTTAACGACCCAATTCAACAAGCGGGTGCTTGGAACAATAACAGTGCATTTAGCGCAGTGCATACACAGTCTACCCGAACCTTTGGAAATGCTTATGATTGTGGTGCATCGGGAGGATTAGACGATCGATTTGATTTTATTTTAGCTTCAGACGCTATTATGAATGGAAATAAGAATATCAGCTATATTCCAAATTCTTACAACAACCTTGGGAATTCGGGTAATTTATTTAATAAGTCCTTACTCGACCCTTCAAACAGCACCACTGTGCCAGATTCTGTTCTCAATGCCTTGTATTATATGTCCGATCATTTACCCGTATTACTAGATTTAGATGTTCAATTGGCAGCCGTCAATTTATCGTCAGACTTGCTAAGTTTCGAGGCCGAAGCACTGCCCAACAAAAGCTTGATTCTATGGTCGATTGATAATCCCGAAAAGGACAACTTGTCCATGTATATTCAGCGTAGTGTAGATGGGATTGCTTTCGAAACAATTAAGGTAATTACAAGCTCAGATAATCAAATTGAAGAGGCTTTAGAAGACCCTAAAATATTTTTAGAGACGGTTTATTATCGTCTGATGTATAGCGATGAAACCAAAACTAAATACAGTGCAATAAAAGCAATTAGCAGGACCAAAAAACCTATTGTATTTAAGGTTTTCCCAAACCCAAGTTCTGGCAAAGTATATTTTCGTTGGCAAGAAAGTATTCAACAACAAAGCGAATTGTTGATTACTAACATTGTAGGTCAATTAATGGAAACATTCACCTTTGATGAAGATTCAGGCGCAGCATTAAAAACCTTAGATTTACGGCATCTAGACAGCGGAGTTTATTTTATTCTGTTCAAGCAGAACAATGGTATCAGGTACCAACAAAAACTGATCTTGAGCCATCGCTGATGAATGCTTAGTATTTGTCTTGCTGTTGTGCTTGTTGGATAAGCTTGTCAATGAAAGCCTGATTGAATACAAATGCGTCTCTAAACTCTATAAAGCCTTGTTCCGCCTCAATGATTAAGTTCTGTTGTTTTTTTCGGAAAGAGAAGTTACCAAATGACAATACCCAAGCATAGTTTTCTAACTTTTTGTGTATGTGTATCATAATTCCTTGAGGGCGCAATTCAATATTGGTGTAGGTGAGATAATGCTCCTGTAGCATGTAGGGGTCAAAATTTGGGCTGCGACTATCTACTACCATTCTTCGGCTACCAATTCCACCAAGTTTGAGACGATCTATCCAACGATGCGGCTTGCCAAGATGGAGATTTATTTCCTGTATAATTTTAGGGACGTTGTATGTGATGTTGAATATAGGCATGCAATTTAAACAATGAAGGCATATATTTGTTCATCCTTGGTAACAATTTAGTATATCAATCAATAGATATATTACACTAGCTTAAATAATTACAAGCAATTTTTGATTTAATGTCAGCACCCTCTATTTCATATATCGATCATGTGCGCGCTACTATTGCATTGGCTTGGCCTGTTATTGCCGGTCAGTTAGGACATATCATTATCGGGCAAGTCGATAACTTAATGATCGGTCAATTAGGAGCCACCGAACTTGCAGCCTGTGCCTTGGCAAATGGTCTGTTTTTTTTAGTGGTGGTATTTGGCTTTGGTCTTACTTCAGCCTTATTGCCAATTACTGCTGAGGCTATAGGCGCCAAGACCATGCAAAAAAAGGGACAGAAAATCCTGCGAGAAGGTCTTTGGATTACTACCATTATGGCCCTTGTTTTCATTGGGGTTTTAATCTTTTTCATCGAATGTTTACCTCATTTAGGTCAAGACCCCAAAGTGGTACCTTTAGCCCAATCTTACTTGTGTATCATTTCGATATCAGTTGTCCCTATGCTATTTTTCTTAATTTTCAAACATTTTATTGAAGGGTTTGGTCAAACCAAACCGGGGATGTATATAATGATAATCATGGTCTTTCTCAATATTTTCTTTAATTGGTTATTTATTTATGGAGGATGGGGTATACCTGCGATGGGTTTAGAGGGTGCCGGCTGGGGCACGTTGTTGTCGAGGACGCTTGGCTTGTTTATGATCCTGTTTTATTTAATGCGTACCCCTTCATTCGGCGCCTATGTAAACAAAGCAATGCTGTTTCAAAAAGACAAATTCTTACGCAACAAAATTTTAAGTATAGGGATTCCTTCGGGTTTGCAGTTTTTTTTCGAAGTTGGGGCATTCAGTGCAGCCGTTATCTTGGCAGGCAGAATTGATGAAAATGCTCAGTCAGCGCATCAAATAGCTATTAGTATTGCTTCGTTTACTTACATGTTTTACATGGGTATCGCGGCGGCAGCCTCTATTAGAATCGGCAAAGCATACGGTCGAGGAGACAAATCTTTTATACGGAAAGCAGGGATTGCCTCTTTCTTAACCGGCTTATTATTTGTCGTTTTATTTATACTAATTATGTTGTTGTTTCGGGGGCCTTTTTCGACTGTTTACATCGACAATCCCTTCGTCAGTCCACTTATATACGATCTTCTATTAATCGCTATTTTGTTTCAATTATTTGACGGCATTCAAGCAGTGGCTCAAGGTGTTTTGCGGGGGGCGCAAGATGTTAAAGTGCCCGCGATGATCGCTTTTGTAGCCTACTGGGTTATCGGTATTCCTAGTGCTTGGTTTTTGTCGGAATACCTTGAATGGGGCCTGATTGGAATATGGCTTGCCTTAACTCTAGGTCTTGCCTTTGGTGCCCTTGCGCTTAGTTTTCGCTTTTATACCCGACTCGTCCAAATTAAAAGTATTTAAATCATTCACAGGTAGTTGTTTTTTTGCAGGTTGTTATACTTTACATTTTAATTTTAAATTAAGGAATCAGATTCTTTATGTTATTTATTTTAGAATTCATATATAACTGAAAAATAACTCGATATTCTTCTCAATAAAATGTATATTGGGTACATTGAATCACTAAAAAGCAATAAAATGAAGTATACTTTTACAATTGTATTTTTTTGGGTAGTTAGTAGTATAGCTTTTGCTCAAAATGTTGGAATAGGTACTTCCACACCCGACCCAAGTGCTAAATTAGATGTTGTAGATGCTAATAGGGGTATTTTGATCCCTCGTATTACATTAGCAGATGTGACCCTAGCAGCACCCGTTACAGCCCCGGCAACAGGCTTGCTGATTTACAACACAAATGCTGCTGTTACAGGAGGAGATGGTACTGGTTTTTATTATTGGAACGGTACACAATGGGTTAGTTTTTCAACCATGACCGGTGCCGAAAATGGTTTGTATGTTGCCGCCAACAATAAAGCAAGATTAGGGGGGCCTCTGATCGAAAATACTCAAATTAATCTGGGGGCTTACAATTTGGATATTAACTTAGACGGTCTTGGAGACTTTTCAGTGCAGGATGCTGGTATAGATCACTTTCACATAAGTAGCGTCGGACTTTCCTATTTTGGTGATAATACCTATTGGAGAGATGGCGACGCTTTGACAGGTACGCTGTTTGCCCAGATTTATGATGACGGAGATGACGGGCACATGATATTGTATGAAAATGGGGGACCGCAGATAAGACTCGATGCGAATGGAACAAGCATTTTTAACGAACAGGGGCTGAATCGTGATTTTAGAGTGGAATCAGACCTAGTTACTTCGATGTTGCATGTTGATGCAAGCGCCAATCGGGTAGGTATCGGTACGGCTACTCCCGTTGACCGTCTGCACGTTAGTGGGGGGCGCGTAGAATTTACCAACACCAATGATGCAAATGGGGCAGCGGGCACTGGTGTTTTAGAAATAGGCAACAGCTTGCGGATTGATGGAAATGAGGTCATTACCAACACCGGATCCATTTTATACCTCCAAAATGACAACAATGGTGATTTGAGGGTAGATGGATCAAGCTTAGCTGTAGATGCTAGTGCGAATGCAGTAGGGGTTGGTACGGCGTTGCCGAATGCCAATTCAGTTATGGAAATTCGTTCGACCACCAAAGGTATGTTGACGCCAAGAATGACGACAACACAGCGTGATGCAATTGGTACCAACTTAGCAGAAGGTCTTCTTATTTACAATACCACGAATAATTGTTTTGAGTTTTGGGATACCAAATCGACTCCTGTAACCGGAAGTAATGGATTTTGGAATAGCCTGTGTCAATGGTGCGAAAATGTCATCATTATCAACAGTAGTACTACTGGATTTAATTTGAATAACTTTATTGGGGGTGCGCAAGCCAATCATTACTGCGTGTATGTACGGGCTGGTGTTAGTCTTCAAGCAACTTCAAATGGAGGTTCCGGTTCGGCCGGTAATCCTGGTTTTAATGCCTCAACTATGCCTGCAGGTTCTTCTATTACGCTCTACAATTATGGTAATATTTACGCTGGTGGCGGAGACGGTGGTCGAGGAGGACAGGAGAGTGATGCTGTTTGTCGCGGTGACAACAACGGACAGAATGGTGGTCGAGGAGGACATGCTATCCAAACAAGCGGCAATGTACCTATTCAGGTACTTAATTATGGCCTCATCCGTGCTGGTGGCGGCGGAGGTGGCGGTGGTGGTGCTTCCTGTTGTTCTGCTGGTGGCGGCGGTGGAGGCGGTGCTGGTCTTCCTGCAGGACAGGGCGCTGCTGGTCGTACGACCGAGTGTGCTTCTGGTTTTGTTTGTGGATGTGGTACCTCTAATAGTGCTGGCGGCAATGGCGGTACAGCCTTGGTAGGAGGAAATGGCGGCGGTGGTGTCAACAGGGGTTCGACAGGTTGTACCTGTAACGGAACAGGTGCTGGAACTGGTGGTCGGGGCGGCAACCCCGGAGTAGCTGGAAATAATGGAACCGGGACACAAAGACGTGGTTTTGGTGGTGCTGCGGGCTTGGCTGTTCAGGGTAACGGTAGTGGTTCTTCTATAAGTAATTTCGGCACACAAATAGGGGGCGTAAATCCCTAAGAATTGATATAAAATAATCTTAAAGGCTGCCCTATTCATTAGATGCAGCCTTATTTTTTGTAAATTGTATACATGAAACCTATAATTTATATACTCTTGCTTTTTGCTTTTAATGCAACGGCACAACCCATACAATCTAATAACAAAAAAGACGCAATACCGGTTTTGTCAGCTGAGGTTTTGCAGCAAATGGTACCTGCACAAGGTTTTGTAGCCTTCAATAAAACAACAGGCTGTCTCAACTATTTTTTTGGGGAAAACTGGTTTGAAGTATGTGGAAAGTGTTTCCCGGCGGTCCAATTACCAAGTATTGATTCGGTGCTTCAGCTCAATAATTTAGTAAAGGTTTTTTACAACTTAGATAGCAATAGTACTTTAAGTTATAAATGTCAGCCTTCGATGCAGTGGCAAGCCGTCGAAGATTCAATTTTGGTGCTTCAAATACCCATAAACGCGTCTTCACTTACTATCAGTCTACGGTCTTTTAACAGCTGCGGAACCAAAGATACGACCTTAAGCCTGCCCATTACACCCTTAGATATTGGGCCAATAGATACGACAATTATTAATAATAGGAGCTATGTCAGCCGTAAATTTGGTTCGACTCGATGGATGTGTCAAAACTATCCCCCTGCGCAAACACTTTTAAAGGAGACGCCCGACTTTGTTGCTTTTACGAATGAAAGTTCTTTATGCCCCAAGGGTTGGGAGTTGCCAAAACACAGCGATTGGCTCCTCTTACTCCAAAATTTTAGTGATAATAACCAAGCTGTATTTGAACTGCCCACCAATGATAATATCAGTATTGGCTTGACAAAATTAGGTCTTTATTCTGTAGAAGAAAAAAAGTACTACACTCAAAATGCTGCCTATTATTGGACAAAAGGCAAGCAAGATACGAAGCAACAAATGTTGTATATAACCAATCAGGGAATTCGATTATTAGCAGAAGATGCTACGAAAGCATTGATGCCATTACGCTGTATTCGGTATGAATAAAATCAATACATTATTGGTCGTTTTGTTGTTCTTCGCATTCTTTGCTAAAGGACAAAATTTGGATAGTTCTATGCAACGAGCTATCTTATTTTTACATCAGCAGGCTCCTTCAAATAGTTATAATATTCAGTTTTTGTTTACACTATTAGCCCGGCAATATTCGTTCGAAAAACAGCTACTATTTTCGATTGATACCATGCAAATTAAGTACGGGGACGATGCAGTTGTGTATAATTTTTACAATAAACTGCTTGGAAACAACAATAAACAAAACGAGGATTCTTTGGCTAATTATTATAGCAACTCCCTTGATTTAGACCATCTTTTATTGTGGGGCGCGAACCCACAATTACTGCCCTTAGATAGTACATGTCAGACTTTTGTGCAGCATCATCTAACCGATTCTACTAATATTCGACAATTGGCGCATATTGCCCTAGCCTTTAGTTGGGCCAAAGCTCAAGGGAGTAAAAAGGACCTAGTTTTTATTCGTTTGCATCAAACAAAGCTGCTGCATCTTTTGTTAAAATACATAGACAAACAACCAATTTGCAGCGATAACTGGATGGAGGGCTTGGTTGCTTTGGTTTGTTTGGACAAAGAGGAGTTGATTCTTGACGATTGGATAAAAGCGATCCGAGATGGTCAATCCTTAGATGGTGGTTGGTCTTGGAATGCTAGGGTCAATGAACGGGCGCATCATCATACGACTATTTTAGCTTTGTGGGTACTCCTAGCCACCGCTACCTAATTAAAACTGAAAAATAATGCGTACTCATCTGTTATTTTGGATGCTTTTTACCAGCTTTTTTAGTGTTACATTAGCTCAAGAAAGGAATTTAGAGGGTGCTAATTTGTTTTTTGAAAAATGCATTTCATGTCATCACCCCAAAGGTAGTGCACCCTTTAGTTTGGCTACTTATCCTGAAATTGCTCGTTTTCGATCGATGATTATGCAGCTTGTTCAACAGGATATAATGCCTCCTTGGCAGCCGGATCCTCATTATCAGCAATACGAAAACAGTCGTCAGCTCGATGCAGCCCAAAAAGAAGCCCTGTTGGACTGGGTAGCTAAGCTTAAAAAGAACGATAAGTTAATGGCTTGGCAAAGGCTCTACAAAAACAAAATGAAGCAAAAAAAATCGGATTTTATACACTTAAAACATCCTGAGGGTATCAACGTAGCTGTTAGTCCGCGCGATACAATTATTCCATTTGAATTTTCTTATACGATTCCTACGGATCAAAATATCGTTCAAATAGAGTTCTATTGTTCTAATATATCATTGGTGCATCATGCTAATTATTTTGTAGCAGATGAACAAAAAGCACAGGGAAAACATGCAACGGTGATGAATGAAAATTTTTTGCGCAATAACAATATTGCATTAGGGTATGCACCGGGCAATCGGCAATTGCCTTTTGCTCAAGGTTGTGGATTTGTTTTACCAAAATCGGGTAAAGTGGTGGGAGATATTCATCTGTCGCCTTCTTTTAAAAATGAAACCATACAATTTGGGTTACGCTTTTATACGAGCGAAAAACCTCTGAAAGAAATCATGTTTTTGCAAACGGTCCCAAGTTTACATAAAGTGAATTACGAAACATTTACGATTGCACCCGATAGTATTCAGTATTTTAAGGCCTATTATAGTTTGCATCAAGCAGTAAAAGTACGCTATACCCATCCGCATATGCATGTGTTCGGCAAGCAATTTCTATCGTATGCTGTGTTGCCCCAGAACGATACAATTCCTTTGATCAAAATAAATGATTGGCGTTTTTGGGAACAACAATATTATCAATTCAAAAAACCAATTTACCTACCCAAGGGTACAAAGATTTTTTATGAAGCCTTATACGATAATACCCTTAATAATCCACTCAATCCCTTTCGACCAACGATTCCTATTACTGAGGGCTGGTCGATACATCAAGAGATGATGGCTAATTTTTTAATCTGTACGTATCCTCCAAATTAGTTTACCGTGAATATTTAACCAACACTTTGCTTTTTTTTGATTCAAATCAATTAATTTGCAGGCGTATTATTTTTAAGCCTATGATCAAAATACTATATATTTTTTTATTCGGACTCTTCAGTTTTACTGCTAGTGCACAGTTGTTTTCCGAAGTGAGTTCATCTGCTAATATCAATTTTAGCCGGGAACAACTTTTTTTGATTGGAGGGGGAGTCACTATATTAGATTATGACAAGGATAGCTGGGAAGATTTTTTTGTGCCCGGAGGTTACGGTAGCTGTGCGCTTTTTAGAAACAAAGGGGATGCAAGCTTTGAAAATGTAACGCAAACACAGTTAGACAGTCTTAGTTACCTGAAAATTGATAGCTTGTTTATAACTGGTTCTATTGCAGGAGATATTGACAATGACGGCGATAAGGATTTATTTCTTCTAACAGCTGGGCTCAAAATACACAGTGGGGTAATCATGCAAGCTTGTGTTTTACTCGAAAATAGAGGCCCGCTTGGCTTTGTAGATATTAGCTTGTCTGCCGGTATTAGCCAAGCATCCTATAGTGTAGCCGCCACCATGGGCGATTACAACGGCGACGGTTATTTGGATATTTATGTATCCAACTACATCGAATCGATGACGTTTACCTACGATAATCAAGGCAATCAAACAGCCTATGTGCCTGAATGCCGTCCCAATTATTTTTATATCAACCAAGGAGATGGCACTTTTGTAGAATCAGCTGCAGCAATGGGGCTTGATGACAAAGGCTGCAGTCTGACGGCTACTTTTAGCAATTATGATTTAGATGAGGATGTTGATTTGTTGCTGGCCAACGATTTTGGCGCATGGTCGGGCTACGCCAATGTACTCTACAACAATCAATTCCCGGTTGATTCTTTTGAGAATAGAAGTACTGTGGCAGGCTTTAATCGGGCGATGTATGGGATGGGAATTGCAGCTGGCGATTACGACGAAGACGGTGATTTGGATTATTATTTGACCAATATAGGTCGGAATAGTTTGTACAAAAACAACAACGATGGTACCTTTGTAGATGTGGCTACTGCAGCAGCAGTCGACAACAAATGGTCGGTTCCTGATTCGTTGCGCAAAACGAGCTGGGGCTGTAATTTTTTGGATTTTGACAACGATACACATTTAGATTTATTTGTGGCCAATGGCTATGTAGAATCTTTTTTACCGCCAACTACTATTTTAGATTCCAATAAATTATTTAAAAATACTGGACTAGGCTACTTTACAGATGTTTCTGATTCTTCTGGTTTAGTTGCACCCACATCAAATCGAGGCGCTGCAGTATTCGATTATGACCATGACGGAGATATGGATATTATCGTCAATCATTGTCGTTTACAAACCCTCAACAATAGCTTTGTTCCCCAATACCTTTTTTTGTATCAAAATAACAATCAAAATAACAATAACTGGTTAAAAGTACAGCTTGACGGTCGCTATGGCCAAAAAGATGGTTACGGTTCTTTAATCAAAATTTATGTCGGCAATCGGAGTTTTATCAGAGAAATAGATGGTGGCAGTAGCCATGCTTCTCAAAACAGTAGTATTGCCCACTTCGGTCTTGCTAATGCAACATCCGTAGATTCCATGATCGTTTATTGGCTAAATGGGGAAGCACAAAAAATTTATAATATCAGCCCTAATCAAACTTTAATTATACAACAAACCGAACCTGCAGCCTTAAAGGCTGTTAGTCCTTGGATGCCAAAGATGACGGTATACCCCAACCTTATCACATCGACGGAGGCCCTAACAATGGCTTTTGAACTTGACCAAGCACAAGCTTTTGATTTCAAACTGACCAATACTACAGGGCAATTGCTTTGGCAGCAAAAAAAAATACTTCCGGCTGGCCAATCATCCTTAAATCTTCCTAAATTACAACTGGGAAATGCTAGTCAAGTGTTGTATTTGATCATTACAGACCAAAAAGGAAATTCTAAGCCTTTTAAAATTGCTTGTTTGCGCGAATAATCATTATGAAAAATTTCTATAAAATAGGAGGATTTTATTTCCTTATATTTCTCATTATCTCTACATCTTGCCATAAACAAGCTGAAGAACATCCCACAAGTCTAGCTGCGGCTAATTTTGATGCTCAATTTCTAAATCCTTGGATGAATTTACACCTTGAAATGATTAAATTTACCAGCGGTTATAGCCCTCCTGTTGCCTCTAGGACAATAGGCTATACCTATTTGGCCTTGTACGAATCAGTTCAGCCAGGTATGGACGAATATCAATCTTTGAATGAACGGTATACCATAGATGTCGACTTTCCGCATACGAATGCCCACGAAATTTACCATTGGCCTGCTGCAGCTACTGCCTCGTTGGCCTATATGCTTCGCCAATATTTCCCTTTGGCTTCTTCGAGTTTTAAGGGGCAAATTGATTCGCTCGAACAGGCTGACAGTATTCGATATGCATCAAGCATGGATGCGGCTGTTATACATCGGTCGATGCAATTTGGACGCAGGGTTGCGGCCCCTATTTATCAATGGTCTATTAGCGATGGAGCCTATTTGGCATTCACCCGAAATTATCCTTCGGACTATGTTGGGCCTACGGGGCCTGGATTGTGGGTGCCTACGCCATCAGTAGCTCAGCCTGCGTTTAATTTCAAACCGGCGATGCAGCCCTATTGGGGCAATAACCGTCCTTTTGAAATTGTCAATGTTGCTAGCAATCTTATATTAGCCCTTCCGATGCAATACGACACAGCTGTCGCTTCGCCGTATTATCAGGCTTGTATGGATGTTTATCAACAAGGCTTAAATAACAGTGCCGAAGAAATTGAAATTGCACAGTTTTGGGCCGATGACGTAGGTTCTTATTCTCCTCCAGGCCATAGTATTGCTATTGCTCAGATAGTTATGAATAACCAGTCTGTTGCGCTCGACCAAGCAGTAGAATTACTGGCAAGAATAGGAATTGGGGTGAGTGATGCATTTGTCAATTGCTTCAAAAACAAATATTTATTTAATTATTTAAGACCTATTACATTTATCCAAAATTATGTGGATATTAACTGGAATAGTTTAATCGGCAGTCCTCCTTTTCCTGAGTATGCATCTTGCCATTCTACTCAATCGGCTACCACCGCGCGCATTCTTGCGCATTTTTTTGGAGACAACTTAGGCTTTACAGACAACAGCAAATCCGAGCAAGGTTATGCAGCAAGATCTTTTAATAATTTTTATGAGTTTGCACTCGAAGCAGCAAGTTCCAGGTTTTACGGAGGGGTTCATTACGAGTTTTCGTGTACCTTAGGCTATGATACAGGCTTGCTTATCGGTGATAACGTACTGGCAATACCCTTCAAAAAATAAGCCTATGCTTTTTTCAAAATTTTTGACCTCGTTATTCCTAGTCTGTCTTTTATGGGGCTTTTCAAATCAATCTATTGCACAGCTGACACCACTATATCCTTCTCTGAAAGTCATAAATCAAGTAAGTATTTACCCATCTTACACCGATAGCACGGTGCAGGTATTCTTATTTTATTCGCCGGATTGTCCTATCTGTAAGGCTTTTGTACCTTATATCCGCCAAATTAAACAACAGTTTGAGCGCCAAGGCGTGCAGTTTGCTTTGATACTACCTCAAAGTCTTCGTTACAAGCTTTCTGAGATAAGAAAACATGAAGTCTTAGACAGTATTGCAATGAATACATATCTTGATAAGAAGAATAAAATGACGCAAGCATTAGGGGCAATTATAACACCTCAAGTATTTGTATTTGTTGGTCCTCAACAGGTCTATTCGGGGCTTATTAACGACTTGTATTATGCCGTAGGGCAGGTCAATCATCAGAAATTAAAACACTTCTTACACAATAATCTTCACAAAGTTTTATCAAGACAAAACTATAAAATACAAAATACGAACCCTGTTGGCTGTCTTATCAGTTCATGGTAAGTATACATTATTTATAATAAAATCAATATAGGTAATTTAATTATATTAATATGAAAACAAGCAAAGCCTCTAACCCAAATACAGCGCACCCAGTTTTTCGGTTTTTCAAAGAAATTATGTCTGTCACGATAGGACTCAGTCTTGCGTTAGGGATAGAAAACTATTCTAGTTTAACTCAAAATCGAAATTTAGAATCGTATTACCTAACAGAAATAAAAAATGATTTACGCACGGATAATGACAAAATCAAAGAAATAATCAATTACAACGAAGTGCGGACTTACTATCTAAATCAAATAGCTTATGCTAATGTTTCACAAGATAGTTTTTTGAAGTGTGCTTCTTACTTACGAACCGTTCCGATCGATTTTGAAAGTTAAAAACCTAATTTTGAAGCACTCAAAAGTAGCAGTTATTTCAATATTATTAGCAACAAGGATTTATTAAACTCAATCATTGGACACTATTGATTTATGAAGCGTTTTGATACGCAAAAACATGATTTAGATGAACATTTTACCCATACCATTATACCCTATCTAGAGAATAACTTTGATTTGTGGGACTTTTTTATCAAGGACCAATACAATTTTAAACCCCGTTCTGATATTAAAAAAATCATGGAAGATATTAAATTTAAAAATCTATGCCTGACCCATACAGAAGCCGTGCATTTACAAACAAATATTTTAAGAACGTATCTAACTTTATCAATGGAATTGATTAAAAATCTGGAAACAGAAATTGAGGCTAGGTTTTAGAGAAAATTATCTGTGTATTCGCAAAAAAAGAGGTTTTACCCCATCATGTTTTTTTCTATTTTAAAAGTTAATAAAGAACAGAAACATCAGCGCTTCCAAGCTCAAAATTCAATCTTATTAAGATGCTAAAAATTGCTTTTTCACCTGTTTATCAATATCAATTGCCAGCCGGACATCGATTTCCGATGATTAAATACGAATTGATTCCCGAACAACTGCTACGGCAGGGTATTATTGAACCGAATCAGTTTTTTGAACCTAAACTGTTGTCCGAAAAATGGATATTAAGAACTCATTGTGCTCAATATTGGGAACAACTTAAAACAAAGAGTTTACCTTCTAGGATAGCTAGGGCGATCGGTTTTCCCTTGTCCGATGCTTTATTGCATCGTGGACGTGTCATAAGTCAGGGCACTTTAGAATGTGCTTTATATGCACAAAAATATGGTGTCGCAATGAACATTGCAGGCGGAACACATCATGCTTACAAAGCGAGTGGCGGCGGGTTTTGTGTGCTAAATGATATAGCGATTGCTGCTAATTATTTGTTGGATAAACAATTGGCCCAACAAATTTTGGTGGTAGATTTAGACGTGCATCAAGGCAATGGAACCGCACATATTTTTCGAGAGGAACCCAGGGTTTTTACTTTTTCGATGCACGGTGCCAAAAACTATCCGCTTCGCAAAGAAGCTTCGGATTGTGATATTCCCTTAGAAGATGCGATTGAAGACGAAGCCTACCTGTCTATTTTGGAGGAACAATTGCTGTATTTATCTGCTAGTCTCAAGCCTGATGCTGTTTTTTATTTATCAGGTGTTGATGTTTTGGCCTCCGATCGCTTGGGTCGTTTAGGCTTGAGTTTAGAGGGTTGTAAAGAAAGAGATCGCATGGTTTTTGAATGGTGTAAGAAGCATCGATATCCGGTTGCTGTAAGTATGGGTGGGGGATATTCTACTTCTTTAGCTCAAATAATAGATGCCCACTGCAATACTTTCAAGATGGCCGCAGAAGTATACGACTATTAAGATATCCTTTTTTATGTGTTTTGTCGAACAGCTATAGAAGTTTTGCTAAACCGAATATGGCACCCAATTTTTGGTTTTTTTGCTTGTTTTTTTGTTCTATATATTCGGGTACAAATAGCTTCTTTTGCTTGTTTTGATTGAGATTAATCTAATTGATTGACATAACTTAATAGTTGGTTTAACTACGTTAAGTTTTATGAATCAATAGATTAAGTAGGTGTTTTGTTTTGATTTGTGCTAATAAATTGCTATTTTATTAATGTATAATTGTTTAAAGACTGCTTTTTTAAGCCAAACAACAAAAGCTAACATCATTAATTCTCCACCATACAATCACAAATCTACTTTATTTGTGATCAAAAACTTACTTCCCTAAGTTCCATCGCCGAATTTGAAGGCTAAGGATTACCACAAAAATACCTTTTAGCTGCCACTGTTTATTTGTTTTTATGAATTTATAGGCATACATTATTTTGTTTTATACAAACAAAGATGGAATTCAATGTAAATAATATTTCTAAAAAAAAGTATTCTTGTTTTCTGTACATTTTTTACTTAAATTAGCTTGTCAAGCTTAGATATAATTAAATTCAAATTATTATGAAAATAATCTACATTCCCCAGTTCATTACGATTACTGTCTTCTTTTATTCTATGTTGGGTTTACAGGCTCAAAATGTCGGCATCGGGACCAACAGTCCGGACCCTTCGGCCAAATTGCACATCAACGACAACAGCCGGGGTTTGTTAATACCCCGCCTTTCGCTCAGCAATGTTAATGTAGCAGCTCCCGTAACCGCCCCTGCGATTGGTTTGTTGGTTTTCAACAACAACAATGGTATATTAGGCGGAGGCGGCAGCGGATTTTATTATTGGGATGGCAGTCAGTGGCAAATGCTCAAAAATGGTGCAAATACCCTCGACATGGCCTACGATGAAGGCGGCCCAGGAGCCGGAAGAATTATCAATGCCGACGCAGGAGTAGTTGAAATAAACGGCAGTGGTGGTTTGTGGGTTAATGCGAGCAATCCGGCGCAGAACTCCGGGATTCAAGTAAATAACAGCAGCGGCACCCTTAGTTCAGAAGTAGAGATAAGCTATATCAATAGTTCAAGCGGCAACAATAATTTGCAGGGTATTCGTTCGATTAACGATTATGCAGCACCTGCAACGGGTGTTTTTGATGGTTCTTACGGTGTTTTTGGAACTACTCGACATCCGACGGGTGGTAATATCAACCTTAATACTACCGCTAATTCGAACAACAAAGCGATTGGGGTAGCCGGTTCATTAGGGTCATCGACCGATTTTTCGGGTAGTGCCGGAGATATGATAGCGGCTGTGGCGGGCATAACCGGCAACCACAACAGTGGCGGCGGTGCCGTTACCGGGGCTCGATTGTATGCGGGTTTGTTTTCGGGCAACGGACGAACACTAGGTTTGTGGGGAGAAAATTCTACCTACATTGAATTGATACCCCGCCGACAAGTCAATGATTATAAAACAGCGGTGATTGGTTTTTATAATTCGGCAGCTAATGCTGGCAATAATGGCGCCAACATAGGCACCGGCGATAGCTATTT
>CAJQQM010000034.1 GCA_905480485.1 uncultured Aureispira sp. | reverse complement strand
GCCTCAGGAAATGTCATCATCAATGCCCTTAATGATCCTAATTTAATTGGGGACGAAGTTGATCTTCAATTGGCATTATACAGTTCATCTGACAATACTTGCACGGGCTCTTTCTTAGAAGTCGATAGTGATTATGATATTTTAAATAAAGACGAAAGCCTTAGCGTAGACTGCCTAACAGAAGGTCGGGTTTATTTCCTTCAGGTGGATGGATCTGATGGATTATTAGGCGATGAAGATGGATGGTTTACATTAGAAATAATTGACGATGGAGGAACGAGTAATTTCCCTTATAACAATGACATTTGCAATGCTTATGATTTTGGAGTTCCCAACGGAACCATACAAACAAGGGCAGCTGAAAGTAATATATGTGCCAACGTTGAGCTAAGTGAGCCTGGTGTAGGCGGACATGCCACTCATACCGTTTGGTATCAATTCACTGCACCTCCATCAGGTCGAGTCGAAATTAACGTGACATCTACCAACCTATTATTAGGTATGGACCCTGAAGTATATATCTATGCATCATCCAATAACAGCTGCACAGGCACGCTTACCGAAAATGAATCTTCTTTGTGGCCAACCGCATTAATTACCGAAAATATAGAAGCCACTTGTTTGATACCTGGTGCTGTATATTTTATACAAGTAGATGGTCAACTTCTAACAATAGAGGGTACTTTTGATATTGATATAGTCGATATGATCCCTAATTATACAGCAAGCGTTCAACCAAGCAATGATAGTTGCGACAATGCCATTACCTTACCCGTTCAACCCGAATCCTGTTTTAATGGTACTGGCGTTTTCCAAACAAATAATTATGGTCAACCAACCATTACACACAATCCCTCTTATGCACAAAACTGTGGGGGAAATTGTGGTGATACTTGGTATACCTTTACAATACCCGCATCGGGCAATGCCATTATAGAAGGTAATGACGACGCGGTTGGCGGAATAACGGGTGATTATTCAGACTTAACTATAGTAGCTTATACAGGAGGCTGTGGAGGTCTAACCCCCTATGACTGTGGCCAAGGTGGACTAACTAGCGATGTTTCCTTTCAGGTAGCAGGTGCTCCAGGCACCCAAGTTTGGGTGCAGGTTTTTGATAACGATGGAGACGATTCTAATGAAAATTACCAAATTTGTATTTCTGAAGGATGTGGATTTGATGACTGTCTAGATGCCTTATTAGTACCGATGTTGCCTAATATTCCGTATTGCTGGAACACTTCCGGCATGACAGGAGAAAACATTCCTTTTGACCCTGGCTACATCGAATGTAGCGAAGGAGATAGCCCCGAACAATCGGTGTATTTTTATTTTGAGACGGATTGTAATGCCAGCGATGTGACTCTATCTATCATGAATGGTCAAATTAATGGAGGTTGCACATTAGGAATCAACCCAACCGATGGGTTTAATGTATCCTTATTCCAAGACAATACTCCCTGTGATAATGCGCCGGATGCCTTGGTGGATTGTCAAACATTTACAGCCTGTGATGCGCAACCAATCAATTGGTCCTTTACCTATACGGCGTCTAATGGCTTACAGCCCAACACCTCTTATGTAATTCAGATAGATGGTGGAATTTATTGGCTGCTGGGCCAAGTTGGTGGCAACAACGTAGGACAGGTAATGATAACTACAACAACTGCTGTTGTTTTAGATGCTATTTCAACAGACTTAACTTGTTCTAATCTCAGCGATGGCTCAGCATCAGCAGTAACAGCGGGTGGTGCTTGGCCATTTACTTATCAGTGGAGTAATGGTTCGACCGATTCTACTGCTACAGGGCTTTCTGCTGGCATGCAATATGTTACCGTAACCGGAGCAACAGGTTGTGTAGACGTAGATTCTGTTATGGTCAACGATGGTATCGTTGTAACTGCTGTTAGCTTCCCTCCTACAGACGCAAGTTGTAACTTAGCTTGCGACGGTGTAGGAATCGCCTCCGGACTAGGAGGAGATATCGCTGTAAGCTCCGCTTATGGTTTTATTTGGGATATAGCCGCAGGCAGTCAAACTACTGCTATGGCCACGGGTCTTTGTGCAGGCATCTACTCTGTAACAGTCAGCGATGACATAGGTTGTACCGACTCCACACAGGTTATAATTGCAGAACCCTTACCCCTAAGTATCAATTTAATCAATCCAACAAATTCAGATTGTGATTCGCTTATCTGTACTGGAAGTGTAAGTAGTCTTGTCAGTGGAGGCATCGGCTTGTATTCTTACTTGTGGTCAAACGGAAATACCGCAGCGAGTCCTGCCGATCTTTGCCCTGGTTTTAATGCCGTCACGGTAACAGACGCGAACAATTGCAGTGACAGTGCTAGCATAATTATAGCGGCACCGCTAGCCTCAACGCCACCGATTATTAATCCGCTCAGCGGTGTGTTTTGTCCTAACGAAGCAGTTACCTTAACGGCTTCAGGTGGAATAAGTGGCCCCAACTCAACCATCAATTGGTATAGTGGCCCTAATGGAACGGGAAGTTTGTTGGGGACAGGTCCTAATCTTAATATTACGACAGATCAAACTTCAACCTTCTATGTGCGCAGAGAAGGCGATTGCGGCAATACTGTAGATTCGAGTATTACCGTGCAGGTAAAATATTATGTTTACGCAACCGACGGTACAAGTACCAACACCTATTGTACTGACATTAATGGATGGCATCATTTTTATGTAGGAAATGAGATCATCCTTTCAGTACAAGGAGATATTTCTGCGGCGCCTGCCGGCTACCCAATAGTGACTATCTGGGATAGCACAGGCTACTATCAGGAATCTGAAGGTCCTTTTACAGCAGCTTCCTGTATAACAGGCTGGACACCCGGCGAAGAACGCTTCGAAATGGAACGCAGTTGGAATCTAGACATGGGTGGTGGAACTGTAGTACCTCCTTACAACCTTCGTTTTTATTATGAACCTGCCGAAAGAACCGCTATCGAGACCGCAGCAATTAACTGGATGGCAAGCTATCCATCTTGTGGGTACTCTTACAAGTATAGCTATCCCTTAGGCTTTTATTGGTTTAAAAATCAAGGGAGTAATTACGATGCACCTACCTACGACGATTTACATCTTTATGGTCCGAACGGAACAACTAATAATGGAGTTAATTACGATGAGCTTCAATCCATAAGTAGTTTTTCTGGAGGTTCTGGAGCTATCATATTAGTTCCTATCACGCTTCTTCCAGTTGATTGGTTGTATTTTGACGGAAGTACTGACAACAAAAACAATTATCTTAGCTGGGGGACAGAATCAGAAGAAAGAAGTGCGTACTTTAATGTAGAAAGAAGCCAAGATGGCTTTAATTTTGAAAAAATTGGCGTGGTCTCAGCAAATGGCCAATCCTCAGAACCCAAACATTATACATTCGACGATACGAACCCCTTGACGGGTCCTAATTATTATCGCCTCGAATTAATTGATTTGGATGGACAGGCTATTTATTCTAACATTGTATTGCTCAATATTCGACCAAAAGATTTAGCGTATAGCTTTTATCCGAATCCTACAGATGGCTTTCTTTATTACGAATATGAGTCCGAAACCAAAGAGACCTTAGAAATTAAAGTATTGGATGCCCTCGGCAAACTCATTGCGGTAAAAGAACATAATTCAACCCTTGGAAACAATAGCATTCCCACCAATTTGAATGATTACCCCCCCGGCACCTATATGGTGCGAGTACATCATCAAGCTACTGGCTATGTTCATATTGCCAAAGTGATTAAAAATAAATTCTAACCTATAAAGCTACCTCAAAAGAGGTAGCTTTTTTTATTAAATTCAATACATTTTCCTCATAAGTATCGTTATCTAGATAAGAAATAAGCTTTCACTTAACTATTTGGTTAAAATATAAGACCTTGCGCCCTACTATTAATTTACAAAATATATTATATCATAGATTCTTTGTATATTTGATGGTGTATTTTTATTGTTCCAAGCGCTGTCCCTATCGAGCATAAATCTATCTTAATTGATACTATGTACAAACTATCTACCATATTTGCCCTAATATTTATTTTATTTTCGTCAACATTTACTGAAGGACAAGTAAGATTAAGGGTTAGGGTCGATGCCGGCAATGCAACTTGCAGCAATTGCTGTGACCAAGGAATCTTTGGAGGATGTAACGGTAGTGACCCAAGATGGAGGGTAAATATTGCCAACCAAGGATGGACAACTTATCCAACGGCAGGCCTGTGTTTTACCAATCCACCCAATACACAATACGATGAATTATTCAATTGCCCAAGTGGCTATCCTGCTTCAATTCAAGTTTGTTTGAGAACCTTCGATGATGATGGCGCTGTTTGTATTGTTAGTGAAGATTGTGGTCAAACTAATTGTCAAAATTATACCGTTCCTGCTCCGGGTTCAAGTGCAAGCTATACCATCAACATCAATCAAGGGAATGCTTGCGGAGGTTCTGTCACCTTTACCATTTTTGCTACAGGCTCTTTCCCTGGATTAGGAAATGATCAAATATGTAATGCTATTAATCTTGGTACTTTAAACTCAAATGCGATTATTGGTAATAATGGTCTTAGTAATTACAACAATTTCTGTGCAGGAAATACTGCAGACCCTAATCCTTGGGGCGGAAACAACGATCAAGGGGTTTGGTTTCAATTTACTACAGGCTCTTTTCCTTCTGCAGTGGTTGATATTCAAGCCAATTCAGATCCACAAAACAATGGTAACGACATAGATTTACAACTTGCACTTTACGAATCAAGTAACGGAACATGCACCGGCACACTCTCTTTAATAAGAGATGAGTATCAAGGCTTGGGTCTTTTTAATGATGAAGATATGTCGGTCAACTGCCTGTCTCCGAATACAAGCTATTTTATTCTTGTCGATGGAGAATCTACCTTTTTGATTAATACAGGAGGACAAGAAGGCTTTTTTGGTATTCAAGTTCGAGACGATGGAATCTTGCAGGCAGGGGATGAAATTTGTGATGCCGAAAACTTAGGTACAGTTCCAGCAGGTGGCTCGGTAGCGACCCCTAACCTCAGTAGGTCCAATGTTTGCGCTACCAATATTAATGACCCTAACCCGGGTTCTTGGTCTTCTGATCAAACCGTTTGGTTTATGTTTCAAGCACCTCCCTCTGGGCACGTAGTTATTGACGCAGACAGCGATCTTCCGTTCCTTTTAGGTGGTACAGATGCTATTGATTTACAACTTGCTATTTATGAAACCTCAAATGGTTTGTGTACCGGAACACCATTCAATCTGGCGTCGCAATACGACCCTATTTTGAATTTATTTAATGAAACCCTTGAAGTCAAATGTTTGACCGCAGGTGTCAATTACTGGATTATGGTCGATGGTTCACCGGCCAATGTTTCAGGAATTTTTGATATAACGATTACCGACGGTGGTATCCCCCCTGCCCCAAACGATTTGATATGTGATGCGATTCCACTTGGCAACCCAGGTGCAGGAGGCACAGTAGGCCTCACCAACCAAAACAATTATTGTGCTGATAATATCTTCGAACCCATACCGAGCAATTGGGGAAATGATCAAGGTGTTTGGTATACTTTTATTGCACCACCATCTGGCAAAGTAGAAATCCAATTAGATAATGGTGGACTCTTTAGCAGTGATAACATCGATTTGCAGGTAGCTGTCTATGACTTATCCGGTATGATATGTTCGGGAATACCCTCCGAAATAAAAAGTGAACACGAAGGAATTGGGATTTTATGGGACGAAGATATGGAAGTTGACTGTCTTATACCTGGGCGTGAGTACTGGATTTTAGTAGATGGCGAAGGGTCGTTAATTGATCCTGATCTACAAGTTGGTATCTTCAACATACAAGTATATGGCGACCCACAAGACCCACCATCACCCTACGATGACCCATGTAATGCTTTTGCCCTAGGCGACCCTACCGGAGGTAATGTAGGAACGACTACAGGACCAATACATCATTCTCAAAACAATTTTTGTGCAACCGCTACGGGCGAACCACAACCTTCAGGTTTTACGGCCGACCAAACTGTCTGGTATACCTTCATAGCACCATCTACTGGAAATGTCAATATACAATTAATCTCAGATCCAATTTTTGGCGGCACCGATGCCATCGATTTACAAATAGCCGTATGGGATAGTCCGACAGGCTGTAATGGCCCTTGGCGAGAACATGTAAGCGGCGATGGGCTGTTATATGATGTTGACTTGGATGTTTTTTGTTTACGCCCCGGCGTTCGATATTTTGTTCAGATTGATGGACAATCGATTCCCCTCATTGAAGATGGTGAAGGTTATTTTGATATCAACATTACCGAAATCCCGTCTATACCCGTAGCCCCCAATGATTCTATTTGTAATGCCATTGCTTTAGGCAATCCCTTTGCCGGAACCGTCGGTGTTAGCAATCAACAAAACTTGTGTGCTGACGACCTTGGAGACCCAAATCCTTCCGCTTTCGGAACGGACCAAACAGTTTGGTATAGTTTTACGACTCCAGCCACAGGAGGACCTTATGCCGTAGATATCAATTGCACCTCCAGTTTACCGTGGCCCTTTGGCAACCAGGATGCTATTGATTTACAACTAGCCGTCTTTTCATCGAGCAACAACAGCTGTACGGGTGCTTTAACCGAAGTCGAAAGTGGCTATTCCCTTCTTGATTTATTTAATGAAAGCTTAAATGTTCCTTGCCTTCTCCCAGCAATGACCTATTTTGTAATGGTAGATGGTTCTTTCTTAGATGTACAGGGTTATTTTGACATCAGTATTTCTCAAGCCACGTCTGTCCCAATACCCACCAATGATTTAATTTGTCAACATGAAAACCTAGGTTCAGTCCCCGTCGGTGGTAGCATTAACAATGGTCTTAATTATCACAATTTTTGCTCAGATATAGAACCTGGAGAACCTAATCCATTTGCCATCGAACAAACCGTATGGTTTTCTTTTATTGCCCCCAATCATGCTGGTCCAAACACAACGGCTAACGTAACCATATCCGTAGAATCCGACCCTGCCAACCTTGGTGATGGTGTAGATTGTCAATTAGCAGTATACGAATCAAGTAATAATTTATGTACAGGAAATATGAGTTTACTAGAAAATGGGGACGACGATCCGCTTTTTAGTTTTGATGCCTCAGTCAGTGTTACCTGCTTATATCCGGGCCGACGATATTGGGTACAAGTAGATGGTTCTTTACTCAACCAAGAAGGCTATTTTCAAATTGAAATAGAAGATGATGGTAGCGGCTACCGTCCACCCTACAATATTCTTTGTAATGCCGAACCGCTTGGTATCGTTCCAAACGGGGGAACCATAAATAATAATATTGATTATACCAATTTGTGCTCAGACACAGAATCTGGAGAACCAACACCCGCTGCTTTTAGTATTGACAAAACGGTTTGGTTCACCTTCCAGGCACCCGCATCGGGCAATGTAACAATAGATGCCTTTAGCGACCCAAACAACCTTGGAGATGCCATTGATTTACAATTAGCCCTTTACTATTCCACCACCAATACTTGTTCAGGACCTTTTCTAGAGGTGGATAGTGACCACGATATATTTAATAAAGACGAATCCCTTAGCGTAGATTGTTTAGAACCTGGTCGACTGTATTTTTTGCAGGTTGATGGATCGAACGGCCTTTTTGGCGATGAAGACGGTTGGTTTACGCTGCGCGTTAGAGATGATGGAGGAACCAGTAATTTTCCTTATAATAACGATATTTGTGCCGCCTATAATTTTGGGATACCTGCTGCAAATCAGTCGCTAAATGGAGAGTCGAATGTATGTGCTAATGTTGAAATTGGAGAACCAGGTATTGGCAACTATGCCACACATACCGTTTGGTATCAGTTTACGGCCCCTACTTCTGGTAGGGTTGATATCGATGTTGTATCAACTAATATTTTCTTTGGAATGGATCCTGAGGTACGGTTATTTTCCTCTTCTAACAATAGCTGCACTGGCAATTTAACAGAAATTGAAGTTTCTAATTGGCCCACTGCTTTAATTCCAGAAAATATAGAAGCAACTTGTTTGCAACCAGGGAATACATACTTTATACAAGTTGATGGTTCAGGGCTCAATATCGAGGGCAGTTTCAACATTGACATACAGGATATGATTCCAAATTATGGTACTGGTAATGCTTCAGATCCTGAACCGCCTAATAATTATTGTGATAGCGCCATTACGCTTGCCGTGCAGTCAGAGTCCTGCCTTAACTCCAATGGAACCTTTTCTCAACTGAACTATGGTCAACCTACCATCAGCTACAACCCTGCTTTTGCGCAAGGTTGTGGGGGAAATTGTGGTGACACCTGGTATCAATTCACCATGCCCGCATCGGGTAACGCCGTTGTTGAAGGTAATGATGATAACGTAGGGGGCGGCATTCTAGGGGACTTTTCCGACCTAACTGTTGTAGCCTATACCGGAAGCTGTAATAATCTCAACCCTATTACTTGCGATCAGGGTGGATTATTTAGTGACGTATCGTTTCAAGTTGCTGCGCCTCCGGGCACCACCGTTTGGCTTCAGGTATTCAACGATAACGGACAAGACGATGGAGAAGATTACGAACTTTGTATCTCTGAAGGCTGTGGATTTGATGATTGTTTGGATGCACTTGCAGTTCCAATGATAGCGAATGTTCCTTATTGTTTTAATACAGCAGGTGCGAGTGGTGAAAATGTAGCCGGTGGAAGCCCAGGATATTATGAATGTAGTGAAGGAGATAATCCTGAAAATTCTATCTATTATTATTTTGTCTCAGATTGTAATGGCAGTGATGTAACCCTTACCGTTATTAACGCTGTATCGAACGGTAATTGTATACTTGGTATAACGCCTACCGATGGATTTAATATCTCTTTGTTTCAAGACAATACGCCTTGTGACAACAACCCTGATAGTTTAGTTGATTGTCAAACCTTTACCTCTTGCGATGTTCAACCTTTTAATTGGTCACAAACCTACACCGGCTTAGCACCTAATACTCCTTATGTTATTCAGATAGACGGTGGTTTTGGTTCTTTTGGAGGGGATAATGTGGGTGAAATAATGATTACCACTACCACAGACCCTGTGCTTTCTCCCGTTTCAAGCCCCCTAACTTGTTCAGGATTAAACGATGGAACTGCTTCAGCAGTTACACAAGGCGGGGTGCCTCCTTACAGCTTTAGTTGGAGCAATGGGTCCACCGATTCGACGGCGACAGGACTTGCTGCAGGCACTTATTTTGTAACCGTAACGGGGACAAATGGCTGTTTTGATTCCGCATATGTAGTAGTCAATGATGGGTTACTACTCAATGCATCTATTGCCAACACGATCGATGTAAGTTGTAGCGGAGATTGTAATGGCCAAGCTACTGTGATTGCTATTGGTGGTAGTGTTGCCACTAATTATACCTATTTGTGGGATTCAAATGCAGCAAATCAAAGCACTGCTACAGCTACAGGTCTTTGTATCGGAACGTATTCGGTTACTGTTTATGATGATAATTTATGTTTTGATACTACTTCAACGATTATAACAACCCCTAACCCTGTGCTTGCTTCTTTGTTGACCACCAATCAAGCAACCTGTAATGGTATTTGTGACGGTTCAGCATCGGTAACCGCTACAGGTGGTACTGTTTTGGGTAATTACAGTTATTTATGGCCGAACGGACAAACGAATGCTACGGCTACTGCTTTGTGTGCCGGAAACTATCAGGTAACGATTTACGATGATAATGCCTGTAGCGACACACTAAATATAGTTGTCACTCAACCCACTTCAGTCATAGCATCAGTTGCCAATCAGACCAATATTCTTTGTAACGGAGATTCTGCCGGTACTATTGAAATTCTTGCCCTAAACGGTTTACCGAATTATACCTATACTCTATTTAATTCTACGGTAATAATTAGCACCGGTTCTTCTAATATATTTACCAATCTACCTGCAGGAAACTACGGAGTTTTAGTGATGGATTTAAACGGATGTACCGATTCTGTCGCGGTACAATTAACAGCGCCATCTCCTCTTGCAGCTAGTTTAGTGAGTACGATAGATGTAAATTGTTTTGGAGGGAGTGACGGTGAAATAATTGTACAAGCAACCGCTAACAGCGGTGTTCCTCCTTATGAATACTCTTCGGATGGAATCAATTATTCAGCAAGCGGTATTTTCGGCGGCCTAATTGCCGGCAATTACACGATTTCAGTAAGAGATAGTAATAATTGTACTGTCTCCTTGCCAGTATTTATAAATCAGCCCAACTCTTTAAATATCAGTTTAGATGGACAATCGATAGCAAGTTGTGGTTTTTGCGATGCTAGTGCCTCTATTACAGTGACGGGTGGTGCCGGAGGGTTTAGTTATTTGTGGCCAAACGGAGAAACAACAGAAGATGCCACAGCCCTTTGTGCAGGTAAT
>CAJQQM010000033.1 GCA_905480485.1 uncultured Aureispira sp. | reverse complement strand
CACTCGAAGTTGTTTGTTCAACGCAGCCATAAGGGTAGCGAATCAGGTATTTTAAACGCTTTCCTAAATTAAATGGAGGAATCGATGAAAGTTCTACTACAGCATTGTTGCTGCCAGTCATCCCTAGTGGTTTATAGACCGTTGACCAGTTTTCGCCTTTTTCAATGGTTTTTTGAGCAACGATTGTTTCACGTGGATTTGCATTTCGAACGGCTACATCAGTTTCATATACCGCTGTTTCTTTGCCACTTTTGACGGTTACCTTTATTTTTCCATTTCCGGTTCTAGCGCTTGTTTTCAATTCAAAAAGACTGATTTGGTCCCCTATAGCGTCAAAACGTATTTCTTTTTTACGGCTACCTACAGGAATAATAAAATCGTTAGATTCTATTTCTATGCTGACTTTTTTTACCGATGATTTCATGGCAAAAACAGTTACCGGTAATTTGAACTGTTCTTCGACTCCCAAAACACGAGGAAGACTGGCTAAAACCATTAAGGGTTGTCGTACAGCAACTGCTTTTTCGGTACTTCCGTAGGCCCCATCGTGGGCTGCTACGACCATTGCCCGAACCGAACCAACATAATTGGGCAAGGTTAGTTGATGACGCGCTGTTTCCCCTTTTTTGAGATAAAAAGGCCCTAAATACATACAAACAGGCTTGAAACGATTCGGTTTTTTCTTGTTTTTAGCTGCATTACTTCCATCTCCCCCTATACTCAATAGACTCTTTATATCCCCTCCAAAAGCACCTAATACATTGTTGTACATGTCCCAGGTTTTGACACCTAGGGCTGAACGTTTATAAAAACTATGCCAGGGCGAAGGGGTCTTGAAATTAGTCAAGTTTAAAATACCTTCATCTACCACTGCAATTGTGTAAGCCATCGGACCTCCTTTTTGTTCTTTTACAAGCAGGCTAAAGGATTCATTAGGACGCAGTTCATCCTTCATCTTCAAGACAGGTTGAAGGTGCGTAGTGGGGTCTTCTACAATAATTGGTATAGCCCCATACATTCGAATTGGCAAATCATTTTTGGTTTGAGCATGTGGCTGCAGCAATGTAACGGTAGCATAAGCGTTCGGTGACATATCAGCAGTCGCTTTAAAGCTAAACGAACTGCTTCCTTTTTGGGTCTCTATCCAATGAGAGGAAAGAATTTTGTTTGCATTTTCGATCGATACTAAAGCGCGTCCTTTATGGCCTGAAGGTATATTTAAACGGATCGTTTCGCCAACTTGGTAGTTCTTTTTGTCAGCGGTATAATTTAGTGCTGTTGCGCCACCAGGATCATTTTCGGAGGAACGACCCGCCCATCCCGGCCAGTCAATATAAAATACTTGTCCGGTACTGTGGCCTTTTCCATCCGAAATACGCAACAGGTATCGACCCCACTTTGGGTATTTTACTTCTAGGTCCCATTGTGCTTTACCGTTTTTGGTATTTATCGTATCTGATGATACTTCAGTACCATATACTTTACCCCTATAATTAGATACGGCTTCTTTATTTTTGTCAAACCACCATTTCCATTTCAATTTATACAATTTAACCTCTAGTTGCCCAAGGTCAACAGGCATTCCATTTTTATCGACGGTTAAGATTTCTACGGCATGCTTTTGGTCGGTCAACAGCATATTCCGTGCTTCATCACCTTTGGGCATTCTCATTCCTACATAATTGGAATAAGGATGGTAGGGCATCGATGCCTGTCCAATACTAAAATCTCCACCTGGTTCAAAAACTTGCATATTAAAGATAGCCTCTAACATTCCTGGACTTTGATTGCGTGCAACCAATTCTGCTTGAATTTTTGCTTGTCCTTTTTCATCAAGCTTACCTTCAAATATTACTTTTTCTTCAGGATAAAAACTTCGGGCAGGGTCGTTAAAAATGAAATCACCGTGTTGTTTGAAATTAATTTTTTTGGCGCTTAATTTGGCCGTAATTTTAGCTTTAAGGTTTTTGGCTACAGCCCCGTGTAGCCACCAAGCATTTAGAGAACCATCTAGTTTTTTATCATCGATCGAAAGCTCTTTCTTCCCAAATTTTAATTTCATTTTGAGTCGATTCGGCTTGATAGTTTCAACACGGAATCCTTTGGTGAAAGTAGCACCACCCACTTTAATAGTTGCCAAATAATTACCGGTGGGTGCATTTTCATCGGTTGAACAGCTAAAGTTATAGATACCGTTTACCGAGCTGCTACTTGTTTTTTTGTGGACAATAGTACCTCTAGCATCCTTGAGTGTAAAAACAACTGGGTGATTATCTGGGAGGCTTTTTTCTTTGTCTTCTAAAATGAAATTAATAAACAATTCTTCTCCTGGACGCCAAACACCTCGTTCACCATAAATATAACCTTTCAATCCCTTGTGATAACTACTTCCCGAAACGTCAAACCTACTCATTGAAAGCGCATTGGCATCATCGAGTCGTAGGTATCCGCGTTGTTTTTCATGTTTTGCAATCAATAAAAAGGGTTTTTTGGCAAACTTTGCAGTAGATTTTCCTTCTTGGTCGGTTGTTGTAGTGGCAATTAATTTTTGTTGATAGTCATAAAATTCGAGTTGTACATTAGGCATAGGTTCTGTTGTTTGGATATTATTAACTACAAACAAATTACCATTATCGCCCTGTTTGGCTATAATTCCTAAATCTGACGCTAAGACATTTTTTTTGGCGACCAATTTAGGTTGATAATAATACCGACTACAGGGATTTTTTAAATCACCATAATCATAATCATTTTCGTAATAGTCCCAATAACTACGACTATAGTTGGGATTGTCCCAGTTTTTGGGCAATTGCATCATATCGATGGCATCATAATTCGCCTCTTCATTGTCGGATACAGAACAAGTATACAAAGAATACGATTGTCTAAATCCTAGGGCTATTTCGTAAATAGCACCCGGTTCTGGCTTGATCAGATCGGCCAAGTCAAGTGCGTGGTGTGTCCAGGTTTTGAGCTGTAATTCGTCTTGACTGCCAAAGTCTAGCTTTTTTTCAAGAACGACTGTTCCAACACGTTTTAGTTCTTTGGCCTCATCTATTTTATTTACCTGAAAAAATTGCTGAATATTGCGTTCTTTGATTTTGATGACTCGTACATCAACGGCGTTTAGGTTGATGGTTTTGAAGACCACAGGCATCTTGCTTGATTTGGGGATTATATTACCCTTTCCTGTCCAAGCTACCGCCGGTTTTATTTCCGAAAAAGTAATGGTTTCTTCAATCGGATCGCTGAGGGTTTTGCCGCTGATGGATTGTATATCTGCTGCAATTTTTAAGCTTTTAGAACCTTGCATGAAGCCATCTGTAAATAGTTTAATTTGATTGTCTTCAATACTGTAGCGCAGGTTTTTTGCATCTAGCTGTACCAGTCCTTTTAAATTTTGATCAGGGGCTAAGAGGTCCGAAAACTCTAGAATAATTTCTTGGCCTTGTTGCTTTAGATAGTTCTTGACATAAGTAAATTGTGTTTCGGGAGCAATATTGATCTTTTGTTCTCCTTTGTTTTTTGATCCAATAGAACGTCCATCCCATTTCCAGACAACGGGATAAGCTTGTCTTTTCTTGGCTACTTTGTCGAGGGTAAACTGATGTTTGTTTTGTTCTAAGTGTTGCCAGTTGATACCGATTTTTTGTCCGCCTACGTAGGCCGTTAATAAAGTTTCTATATTTTTGAAGTCTTCCGTATCATGGGTACTTAATTCTCCCCTTAGTTCTACCCATGTTTGTTGATTCGATTTACTAATCTTACTCGCTAATGGGTGTATATTGACAAATTGGTCCTTGGCCTTAAATTGAAAATCAAAAGAAGCATGTTCTTTGGCTACATCTGTATCGATAGATGTCAAATTAAGGGTAGCTGTATATATTTGACCAGAGGCCAAATCCTTAGTCGGTACAAACTCTAGGGTATGTTTGTCTAGCCATACCGCCGCTCCTTCAATAGCGGGTTTGAATGAAAAAGGGTTGGGATAAACAGTCGTTTGATTGCTTTGCCCAATGGCCTTTTGAAAAGAAACTTTAATACTAGATTTTTTGGATATTTCCCCCTGCGTAAAGGCCGATAAATAACGGTCAAAAACTTGATTGTATTCTAATTGTTGTACGGTCTGATTATTGTTGCAGGCCGAAAATAGAATCAGCAGCAATAGGAGTAATCCATTTAATTTTGTTGTCATCATTTTAATATCCTTAAGTCTTAAAAAAAGCGTTGATTAAATAGTTATGTTTGTTGCCGCATTATAGGGCACAATTTTAGATTCTTTGAGGTGAAGCACATAGGCTCGTTTTTCAAGCATACAAGCATCACAATGAATTTCTAAAAGTAAGGCAGTATGATTTAGCCAGCGATGTGTTAGCGAAAGCCGATTACGGTTGTCCTCGTTCAAATCTATTAGACCAATCTGTTTTTTTTGTTGATGTTGATCTTCTGAATATACTAAAATTTGAGGAATTCTGTGTAAGGTTCGAGCTTTGAGTTCTAGTAGGATTTGTTTTTGTTGCTGTGGGATATAAATTCGTTTCCATTCTACTGAATGGGTGGTCGAGGGCTTTAATATTGCTCCTAAACAGCTTACTACAAAGATTATCCATAATTTATTCATCGCTAACTATTCAATGATTACAGACCAAATATACGCCAGATATATCTGCAAATCCACTTACAATGTACTTGTTGAGTATTTGGTTGATGAACTGATTAGTTGGTCAGATAAAGCAGATAATTATTTTAAAACATTGTTTTTAAATAAATAAAAAGATGAATTTAAATATCGATAATAAAAAAAAA
>CAJQQM010000032.1 GCA_905480485.1 uncultured Aureispira sp. | reverse complement strand
TTACACAATCGTAGTCACCGTCGCCGTCTACATCGGCAAATTCTAGCCCAGATAACCAATGTTCTCTGAATACTGGAAAAAAGACATTAGAATTGAGTGGGTGGTCTAAACCAAACTTTTGTGACAGATTCCATACCGGCAATTGCGCCTGTGCTATATCGCTGTACAGCAGGCAAGCCAATAGAGGAAGGAGGAGTCCGATTTGACGGAAAGAAAAGGATTGTTGTTTAGTGGTTTTGTTTTGATTGTTGAAGTCGTACATCTATTGATTTTTAGTCGTTTGAATAAAGAAAGTGCAAACATAAAAAAAAAAAACATATGTTATAATCCGAAAGTAATTTTGTGGTTTGCGAACTGCAAAGCGGATTTCCATTATCGTGTAAATGTGACCCGCAAAGCGGCCCTTAATCCTTGTATCTATTTCAAGCCAAGCTTGAAGGGTGAATGTCCTAATTGCCCAGATCCAAGGGTGTAGACCCTCCAAGGGTGTGGACCCTCCAAGGGTGCGGACCCTCCAAGGGTGTAGACCCTCCAAGGGTGAGCACTACATTTATTCTAAGAGAAAAAATGTATGCGAACTGCGCGGTGTTGTGCCTAGAGGCACAACGGACCGGACCTAGCAGCAAGAATGTATGTTGAGGTTTTCTTTTTAAAGCAGAGATTGTAGATAAAAACCAATTAAATCAAATAGTTGGATCACCTAAACAAGCAAAATTCCTTAACGTTCATCATGTGGTTTATCATGCGTAAAAGGCTTATTTCCAGGCCTAATTAATTTTATTGGGGTTGTTTTATCAAAAAAACAAAGAAAATTAACCTTTGTTTGAATTAACATAAATTCGTATACAATACATTAATAATCAATATATTAAAGAAATAATTTTTGTCAAACGAATTAACAATAATTAATTTTATGATTTGCTCTTTGTAGGGCTTTGACAGAACTTAATAAAACCAAACACAAAGACTATACTCTAAAGCCGCAGCGAAGCAAACCAGAAAACTGCCAACCCTACAACACCTATTCTAAACCCAAACCTTACCACTATGCCTATCACAACCACAAAAACTGAACGGCACAACCGCAGGACAATTCCTGTCGAGTTTGCCTTACAAAACCTTCATCTTCCTACCTTAAAAATAGACAAAAAAACCATCCTACTCCAAAAAGGGGATGCTTGCCAAAAGTTCTTTCTCGTCAAAAGGGGGCTTATCAAACAGTTTAAACCTCAGTTTCAAAAAAACCAACTCAAAAACATCTTTATGCAGGGTCATATTGCGGCCTCTTTAGATGATTTTATACATCAGCGACCATCTGATTCTTATTTTGAAGCTATAGCAGGAACTGAAGTTGCTATCCTTGAACAGCACGACATTGACTTACTCGAAAACTATATCGAATTTTTTAATGCTAAATTGATTCGGTATATCAAAGAGTTAGAGGCAAAAAAATGTAATGATGATAACTTTTTACTACTCATGGCACTTTACAAAAACTTCGAGGCCTGACCAATAGTCTGCGCAACCGAAAAACTACACCCCCTTTTTATGTTGCCCACCTAGAAGCTATTGACATCAATATCACAAAAACGAAAATCGTCATCCACAGAATACGTATTTCCGTTGAAGGTTTGACTGAAAGTTGTCGAGCCTTCTGACTAGCCGTTAAAACCCGTTTCGAGGAATTTAGTGACTTGTTTTTTAGTTGCTTTTTCTTGATTGATTGTCTTTTCAAGACAATTGAAGGCCTTATGAAGTCTAAAATCATGGTAATGCAGTTTAGGGGTAATGAATATACTCTAATAACAGGCATTACCGTGTTTTAGTTCCATTCTTTGATGCTAAGCCTTGATGCTATCCTTTATTTTTTGTAGAAATTGATATTTACAGCAGAAAGACCCCTAGGGGATTCTTTACGATCTATGCCTAGTGTACTCCTCTGCATTAGTCAAGCTGTGTAAGCCGTGCAATATCTATTCTCAAAACAACTAAAAAGCAAATTATAATTAAAAAAATAATATAGAAAAATCTATCTTGGCCTAAAATACATGGAAGGCTTTCATTCGCATAGCCAACAATCAATCAGCAAAAATGGGGGCTTCGAAAAAACATAAACAGAACAAGGCAGGCAAAACGAATGGCAAAAAAAAGCCAAATAATTACCAAAAAAATAAACGAGGCCCTATTGCAAACGAAAATACTTCCGATAGCCGTTTTTTGATGCTAGCAGCTATTTTGCTTAGCCTCCTAACCTTTATCACCTATCAGGGGGCGCTTGACAACCACTTTGTAGATTGGGACGATTACGATTATGTTATTCAGAACAACTTGGTTAGGGCTCAAAAAGATATCTCCGGGCCAACTCAAATGAAAAACACCCCTGCATTCAATCCAAATGACCTTAGCGAATATTCAACACATCTTAAGGATGTATTTAAACGACCGGTTGCCCTCAATTACCATCCACTAACAATGCTGACGATGCGTTGGAATAACAATGCCTGTCAGGATTGCGAACACGGTATCTCTGCTAGGCCCTTTATTGCTTGGAATTTGATACTTCATATTTTGAACAGCCTACTAGTATTGGTTTTTATGTATCAGATGACAAAAAAAAATAAGGGATTGAGCCTTGTGTTAGCAAGCCTCTTTGCCCTACATCCTATGCATGTAGAATCAGTTGTTTGGGTATCGGAACGAAAAGATGTTTTGTATGGATTTTTCTTTCTATCAGGGCTTTTGACCTACATCAAATACCTTAACACTAAATCTTACAGCTGGCTTCTTTCAACTTTTCTGTTGTTTGTGGCAGCCTGTATGTCCAAAGCTATGGCGGTTGTATTTCCCCTTGTCATGTTGCTGCTCTATTTTTGGAATGAACCGTCCAAAACATCGAAAGAGTCGCTGAAAAATACGCTTCAGTATTCGTCCTTCAAGCACAGTATCCCCTTTTTTATAGTGGCTATTTTTGTTGGTATAATGGCCCTTCAAATTCAAGCTGGACAAAACTTTGGAGGACTGCTCGACATACCGTCCGATGCAAAAGTAGCTATAAATCAATTAGATACCTACTCTTTCTTACAACGCATACAGTTTGCAAGCTATGGATGGCTACAATATATAGTTCTATTTTTCTACCCACATGACCTTGGTACCTTTTACGCCTACCCTAGTCAAGCCGCTTATGAAGCTAATTGGTGGATGCGCTATTGCTGCCCTTCTATTTGCACAGTTCTGCTAGGAATCACCCTTTACAAAGGATACCGAAGCAAAGCTTGGCTTATGGGCCTCGGCTTTTACAGCATCAACTTAATTTTGGTTTTGCAATTTATCTCCGTCGGATCGGTCATTATGGCCGACCGCTATAGCTACCTGGCATACATAGGCTTAGGGCTTTTACTAGGGAGCTTTATGGTTCATTTTTTGTCTGAATCTCAACGCAAAATAGCCCTGATTACTTTAGCCGTTTGGTGTTTATATTTGGGCATTCAAAGCCGGCAACAAATAGAGACTTGGCAAGATAGTGATACCCTGTGGACCAATGTAATAGAAACGCATACCAAAAACAATCTTGGTAAATTGCCATTAAATATGGAAAAAGCCCTAAGTATTCGGGGCAATTACTACAGCAAAAAAGCCGAATATCATGCAACCGTTAAACCCGACCAACAACTACAAAGACAATACATAGACAAAGCTTTTGAAGACTTTATTAGTGCCAAAAAGCTAGGAAGTCGACGCCCCGAAGTATACGAAGGACTCGGCACCAATTATGGGATGCGGCGGCAGTTTGACAAAGCACTAGAAGCCTATTCTACTGCGCTAAAAATTGATCCCAAGAAAGGAAGTAGCTACTTTAACAGAGGGGTTACCTACAGCAATTTAGGACAACACAAAGCAGCAATTAACGATTATTCTAAAGCCCTTGAATACGCGCCTTCTCAAGCAAGCATGGCTTTGGTAAATCGTGGGATTTCTTTGGCAGCAATTGGCCAATTAGCGGCAGCCGTAGCAGATTTCAGGGCTGTCCTGAATATAGAACCAACTAATCAAGTAGCCCGGCGTTATTTACAGCAATTAAGCAGGGCACAACCGCGATAGCTTCGACAGGCCTAAACCTGGTTCTATCCCAAACAATTAAAAAGATTCAAAATAGATGAAGGGTCTTATTTTACTTCGATTCCTTCCATGAAAGAGGCCAATAAAGCCCCTGCGCTGTGTTCTAGTTCATCAGCTTCACTAGGCATATCCTCTACGGTGTGGGCGAAGTCTTTTTCTTGGTATTGAAAGATGGACCAAGTTTTTTCTTTGTATTCCAAGGCTGTCAAGTTTTCGATCCAATCTCCCGAATTGAGGTATTCTATCGAAGCTTCTTTGGTCTCGATTGTCCTGATTTGGGCTTTGTGAATGTGTCCCATCACAACATAGTCGTAGCCCTTTTGTAACGCCAACTCGGCTGCCAATTGTTCAAAATCGTGCACATGCTTTACTGCCCGTTTTACCGAATCCTTTACTTTTTTAGATAAAGAAACTTTGGGGCGACCCAACTTTTTGAGCAGTTTGTTTATAAACAAATTCAACAAAACAAGGATATCGTAACCAACACCCCCTAATTTAGCCAACCACTTGGCGCCGGAAATCGAATTATCAAAGACATCTCCGTGAAAAAACCAAGCTTTTTTGCCGTCCAATTCTAAAACCAATTTATCATCCATTCTAAAATTACCCATTTGCACAGGAGTAAATCTACGCAGCATTTCATCGTGGTTGCCTGTCAAATAATAAACATGACACCCTTTAGAAGCCATTTTTATCAATTGGGCCACTACTGCCAAATGTGCTTTCGGAAAATAACTTTTTTTGAATTGCCAAATATCGATTATGTCTCCATTTAGCACCAATACCTTGGGCTGAATAGATTTAAGATATTGTAATAGTTCTAGGGCATGACAACCATAAGTACCCAAATGCAAATCAGATAAGACGACGACTTCTAGGCTTCGTTTGTTCATTTAAATGTATACGGTTTAATTCCAATGAAAGTAAAATAATCCCAAAAACCCCAATAGGCCGACTGCACGTCGAGGGCTAAAACACCAAAGTTTTTATCTAAAAAAGGAAGTAATTGTCCTTCCATACTGACGTGATTATTTTTCATATGATTTTCAAAAAATTTATATTTTGTTTGATGAAAATCTACCACCAATATAACTCCTCCGGGTTTGAGGTCTCTGAAGGCCTGCTGAATCATCGAAGTGTACTGATCGCCCATCATACTTAGGGCATACGAAAAAACAACCACATCAAAACTTTCCTTATGACAAAATGAACTGTCCAGGTAGGCCTCGTTAATAATGCTAACTCGATTTGAAAACGGCTTTAATTTTTGTTTTGCCTTCTTGATCATATCCGACGAAAGATCGATTCCATACAAATTGGAATTTTTAAAATAATTAGCAAAATTGTATAAATTGTGCCCGGTACCAACACCTATTTCTAGCAAAGAAAATTCATCGTCTTGTGCAATAGGCAATTGGTGCACTAAGCCTTTGCGGCCAAACAAAAACATCCATCTAGTTTTGTCGTAAATAGTCGCATGAAAGGTATAATATTGCTGTAGTGCTTGTTGGTTTTCTGAATTGACAAATAAGGCCATAGTGTATAGTTTAGTTTGTTAATGGACGATGTACGGTACCTAAATAGACCGACCCGTAGGTTCCCACGCGATCCTGCGCATGAATTTGACGACAGCGCTCTTCGTCAAATTGAAGATGATTGTGAATGAAGGATGGAAAAAATTCGATATTTTCACTCCCTGAACGCAATAGTATTTTGGTGCCAACACGACTATTTTTTAGAATTAAACGCTACTCCTCTTCCAATAAGTTTTTATTATTTTCTGAAAGCCAATCCTGATGATCCAACAAAACGAAATGTGAATAAGCAGTGGGATTGTCTTTTAAAAATTGGCCAATATCCATGTGGTGTAAATTTATTCGATCAACTCCGTTTTTGAGTTGTTCAAAGTTTTCGGGCTTAAGATATTCGGGGCAACATGTATGAGTGTAGAACCCACGTAAATAGACTTGCCAGAAATAATTTGATTCTAGTGGTAAGGTGGTAAACACTTGCCTCAAGGATTCTTTGATAAACCGGATGATACCCCCTTTGTGTTTTTGTTTAACCAATTGAGATTGAGCAGGAGGAATCCCCAGCAAATTGAGCATAAAATGTTGTTGTATTAACCAACACACGAAAGGGCCTAATAGAATCTTTTCTACCGCTTCATAACGAAACTTTTGTTCTTCCATGGTTTTTGAGGCCAAAAGAAATTCAATCTGAGTAGCAAGTTTTGGATTGATTTTTAGATACAAATGAAACAAATAAGCAAATGTGCCGGCGGTTCCGTGAAAATAAAAAGTTTGACGCAATCCAGTGCCCTCAAAATAATGTTCTATTTTTTCATCCCAAAAAAGTACCGAATCGTAGCCCAATTCACTTCGTAGGTATTGTTGGTAATAACGATTCACCTGATTGAACTGACCTTTACCAAAAAGCTGAAACAACTTAGCATAATCGGATTGTTTAAAAATAGCTAGTTTAAGATCTAGCAAGGCATTTTGACGGTGATTTAGATCAATACAATGAATAGCTTTGGGAGAAGACAAATTGTAGTGCAGCGCATTGCAGCCTGCACTTGTAATCATGACCACTTCAGAATTTTGGTCCAAATTCAATAATTGTTGATCGCAATTAGGGTCTTCCCAACAACTATTGTATATTAACTGATTGTGATGAACTTTGTCAAATATCCAATCTTTGAAACGTCTTTGATACTGTGCAATCATAAGCCTTTTTTTTACAAATAAAAGACATGAATATTAGCTAAAAGGACATTTTATATTATCAAAAAATAAATATTCATTAAAAAATCTTTAATTTGAGCATACTAAAGTGGCTAAATATAACATTTGGCTATACTTTTGAATAGAAGATTAAAAGATTCAATATCTTATCATCATCATTATTTAAACAATTTATTAACATAAAACCGAAAAGATGACCTCGCAAGAATTCACCTTAAAAAAATGGGCTTTAATTGCCAAAACAATGATTGCCGCAGCTGTAATTGCACTAACTTTTGCCTTTTTATTACATGCCTCGCCTACTGCACATGCTGCTGATTTTCCCACGCAGCTCGAAGAAACGGGAAATTATAGATTGCAATATGCTACCGGCACTTCTAGCAGTGGCAAATTCTATTGGCACATGATGGCCTACAATACACAAACCGGAAAAATGAAAGCCTACTTTTGGGATGTTAGCGCTCAAAGTTGGGAACTTAATTTTAAAGGAGCTAGCTTGCCAGAATTGCCTTAATATAGGGCTAACATAGGAGTTTTGTTTCTGCTAACTAAAAGTGCTATACCCAGTTTTTGACTATTTGCTCAAAACATTCGCTTGTATCTAAGGCATTGTACAGTAGTCCTGAAATGGCAATGCCGTGTACCCCTGTTTTTTTGAGGGCTGTAAGGTCGTCCAATTGTATGCCTCCTATTGCCAAAACAGGTAGCTTTATTGCTTGTTGTTGCATCTTTTTTAAAAGCCGCGTATAGCCTTCTACACCCAAAACTGGACTCAATTTTTGTTTGGTATTGGTAAAGCGCAAAGGCCCCAAGCCAAGGTAATCAGGCTGATTATTTTTCAGGGCCAAAATATCCTGCCAATTGTTTACGGTAGCGCCAATAATCATTTCTGATCCTACAATTTGTCGGGCAGTGGCGAGGGAAGCATCATTTTTGCCAAGATGCAAGCCGTCGGCTGCAACGGCAAGCGCTACATCAGGGCAATCGTTGATAGTTAATAAAGCATGATGCTGATTGCAAAGCGTTCTGCACAAGTGTCCGGTTTCGATATAGGTCGTTTTTTCTACCTCTTTGAGGCGCAATTGAATCCAACTACATCCGGCCTTGAGCGCTCTTTTGATCCCTTCAATATGTTGCTCCGGGTTGTTGCCTTGCGATACATAATGCACAGTAGGTAATGCTTTGTTTGGCATATAAATTTGTGTTTTAATTTTGGTGAAATAAGCAGGTATAAAACTATAATTTTTGTTGTTGATGCGTTCAGCAGTCGCTGCTACAGGAAAACAAATTAATCCTTCCTTCTGATGTTTTAATGCTATATTTTTGCCTAAGTGGTCTTGGTACACTATCCACTCAAAACCCAACTGCTGTTCCAAACAAGTGCCAAGGGCATAACCAATAGCCATACTTTGTACAAATTTTGATGGACGTTTCCACCAACTTAAAGCAGAGATCTTTTCGAGGCATTGATTTAGGTAGGCCACTTCATATTTTACTTCACTAAGATTGGTGTGTTGCAATAGCAGGATTTCTGCCATTTTTAAAGCATCTTTTTTTCGGCGAATATCTTTTGGAGAAAGTGGCTTTTCGCTGTGATACAATTCTTTCATTTTTTTTGTTGATGATGGTAGCCCAACAAAGTTGTCGTTGAATTTAAAAATTGACTTATATAATTTTTGGCCAAAATACAGGCTTTCAAAAGTGGCTGCCCATGCGCCAAATGTGCCGCAATAGCTGCCGATAAAACACAACCTGAACCGTGCTTTTCGTGCGCAGTAAGTGTGGAAGATGGTTTTAGGGTATGCAATTGATCCTCTTGAAACAAGTAATCCGTTCCGAGGGTATCTGAATTGTGCCCCCCTTTGTATAATATCGCACAATATTGAGCGAGTTCTTTCGCCAATTGAGTATTACTTTTGTGGGCCACAGGGCTAAATTGTTGTAGTTCGTGGGCATTTGGAGTAAGTAAATCTATATCGTGTAGCCAGGTTTTATCTTGCGCCCAGCTTGCAGCATCGTGAAAATCATAGCCTGCAGATGCCGAAAAAATGGGGTCAACCACTATTTTTAGAGTAGGCTGTTGTATCCGCAGTTGCTGAATTATTTGAACTAATACAGATTTGTTTTGAATAAGGCCTATTTTGCATGCCTTAATATTGTATTTAGAGCATAAAAGGTCAATTTGAGCAAGGATTAAATCCAGTGGCATCCATTGAATAGATTCGAACTTAGACTCATGCTGTACGCTTACACCGCTACAAACTGCTAGGGCATAAACCCCTAATTGTTCCATCGTTTTGATGTCGGCTGTACAACCTGCACCCGAAGACCCGTCAAAGGCTGCTACAGTAAGTGCTATTGGTCTATGGAATGAATTATTTGACATAATTGCTTGTATTTTGTTAGCGATAATGGTGGATTTTCCCAGATAGCCCCCAAGCAAGCTACCGAACGAAAACCCTTGCGATAGGCTAATTCAAGGGTGTTTGTGTCGATTCCCCCTAAGGCCACAATGGTTGTTTTTTGTTTTTCTACATCAACAAGCCACCGATAAGAAGGATGATAATTAAGCTTGGATATGGACGAAAAAACAGGACTCACCGTTAGATAATCATAATCGTCTGCAAGGCGTTCAAGTTCTGTTGGATGGTGTACAGATGTCCCAAGTTGCATCGATGATTTTCTAAAGTAATCAAGAAGTTCTTTTTGGGCAAGTTCAGACATCAAAACACGGTCTGTAGACCTTAGATGGTAGCCAGCCAAAGAATACTTATCTGCTAATTCGGGGTATTGATGAAGGTAAATTTTGGAATGAAACTGTTGCGGTATTTGTTGAATAAATTGCTCATATTGAAACACTGAAGATGCTGGTTTTCGAAGATGCAAACAAGTCAATCCAGCTTCAAAAAGTGCTTGTATATAATGCGCTTCAGAAGAAATAAAATTGGGGGATGTGAAGATGCGCAACTGCATATTTATGACATTTATATTTATAACTATTGGTAATTAATCACTTCCCCATAAGGGTATCATTGCTTAGCTGAATCGATCTCAAAAGTAAGCTTTAATCATCTAGAAAAAAAAGAAATAGGGTTTAAATACTAATTTGTGGCCTTCAAAGAGAATTTAGGATGCTCAAACCTGTATCATCTAACTTCAAAAATAGTTTTGGAGGTCTTATTATTCGCTCGAAAAAGACCAAGATCTCTTTTAATAAATCGTCTCATTTTAGGAGAAATCACTTTTTTTTCCTAATTTGTTTGGACTACTAAAGATCAACAAACCACACAATCGACTATGAATCTCAAAAATATTTTTCTATGCGCTGCATTCCTCTTTTTTGGAGGTTTAATTCTGCAAGCACAAGATAACCTTGAAAGCCTGGTTGAAATGGTGCAGGTGAATAAAGCTTATGCCCTGTATAAAGCCAAGCCCTCTGACAAGGATGTTGTAAAAGAAAAAAAGACGCATTATATCAAATTGATTCCTGCTAAGTACCAAACAATTTTTGATACTATTGTTATTTCACCGGCCCTTGACGGCAATCTTGATACAAGCAATTACTTCATCCAAACGGAGGTAATTACATCTAAAGAATCGATTGTCACCTGGAAAACAGCCACAGTTTCTCCTCTGTGTCGCAAAGATGCTGCGGTTCCTCATCTAACCTTGAGTCTAACGCAAACCGTCCCGGATTACCGAATTATTCACACCAAATTCTATCCCTTCCGCAACATACTAGATACCACTTCTACTGATTATATTATTCCAGCCGAAAAAATGGTGATAGAACGACTCGTCTGTACGCAAAAGTCTAGAATCTATTACATTACAGACGCACAGAAAGAACAACTATCAAAAGGAGAAAAACTCCTCAAAATACCAGCTGGCAAATGGAAAAAATGGCAGCGCATCAGTTGCCCCATTGGTGAATATGCAATGCCTTCTGTCTCATCTATACAAAAAGAATTGAAACGTCAAGCTTACGATGTAAAGGTAACCGGAGAAATGGATACACAGACCAAAAAAGCTATTGTGGCTTTTCAACAAGATAATTTATTAGAAATAGGTGACCCTCTGAGTCCAGAAACACTCAAAAGAATGGACATAAAAGGTAAAAAACTAATTTCTATCGATCTTGATTAAAACTATGCCAAGATATTGTTACAATCATCCTAACTAATATTAGCTAGGATGATTTTTAATTTTTATATATGGACAGCTGGAAAAATGTCGTAAAATCAGTCCTTTTGGGTTTAGACACCGATGAAGAGGTACTTGAGTATTATCAGCAAAAGTATCAATCGATGGGCTTGCAGATTGATGCTACAGAAGGTAGAGAACTTCGTATCCTCAAAATCGCCGCTTTGCGCTATCAAATGCAAAAAGGAGCCCAAGTTGCTGTCAAAGTAGAAGACCCAATTTTTGAGAAAGCAGCAAAAGAACATCATCCTTACTGCTCGGCCAAACGAATGCAGCAACTAAAAATCATCCTAAAAGGACAACTAGACCCTTTATTAGGTCCATTTTTGGACAGTCTTATTGCCAATAATCAAATCGTACAAGCGGCTGCACTCCCGTATGTACTAGACAAAATCAAAAATGACCCTAGCCTTTATTCAAAAGGTCGTAAAGCCGGTGGATATCGCATAGTATGGTTGGCCAAGATGCGCAAAGAATGGGCCTATATTTTAACAAAGAACTATCAATTAGACGATTTTGAATATGGCGAAGTGGACGATAGAATTGGCTATTTTCAGCAATTAAGGCAATCAGACGCAGCTGCAGCCCTTCAATTATTACAAAACACATGGGACAATGAAGCGCATCCGACAAAGGTTAAACTCTTGCGCTGCCTTTCAGATAATTTAGGGGAAAAAGATATAGACTTTTTAGAATCTGTACTCTACGACAAAAGAAAACCTGTGCGTCGAACCGCGGCTGATTTACTTTCGAAAGTTAAAAACAGCCCCTACGTTGACCGTATGCAAAAAAGACTAGAAAGCTGTTTAGTGCTTGACGAATCCCTAAAGAACTTTAAACTTCAAGGCAGTCATCTTCAACTGTGCAAGGCGATGAAACGCGACGGCATTGAGCTTAGCAAAGGGTCGACAAATACTACTATTTTGCTTCAATTATTGGCAAAAACTCCCTTAGAATGGTGGCAATCAACGCTAAAAATGTCGATACCTGCATTGCTTAATTGGACACAATCACAGGCTTTGTTCAAGACAATTCTATCGGGTTGGCTATCCTCGGCATTGCACTTTAACAATCATGAGGTACTCGTTCAAATTCATTATTTATATGTCAATAAATTGCAGACAAGGGTTGGGTGGAAGAGTTTTGAGCAGTATTTTCAATACGAAAGCAGCGATAATGTGCTATTTAACCAATACATTCGACATTATTTTGATTTGAAAAACGCTAAAATAATAGAAGATAACGAGCCCTTGGTGCAGTTACTTTTACAAGAAAATCGTTTGTGGGATCAAGATAATGCACTCCTAGTCATTGCTTGCATACAATTCAGTATCCAAAAAAATACGCATGTTTTTCATTGGAATCTAAAAACAGTGCTAAAACGAGCCGCCTACGCTGTGCCACTCTCCATTTACAATCAAGTAAAAACCGATTGGCCTTCACATGCGCAAGCTTGGCAGTCTTGGGAAAAAGAAGTCCTTAACTTTTTGGATATGCTGCTACTTAGAGGACAAATTGCCTACCTAAAGGATTAAGCGATATACTTCCACAACAAATCTTTAAGTTCGGTCAGTCCTTGTTGTGCTACCGACGAAATAAAAGTCGTTTCAATCGATGAAGGCAATTCGCTTTGAATCATTTCCATCAATTCTGCGTCTAATAAATCTGCCTTGGTAATCGCCAACAAACGGGGTTTATCTAAAAGTTCTGGATTGTATAAATTCAATTCGTTCAAAAGAATTTCGTACTCTTTAGCAATGTCATCACTATCGGCAGGAATCATAAAAAGTAAGGTAGCATTGCGCTCTATATGCCTCAAAAAACGATGCCCAATTCCTTTTCCTTTGTGTGCATCTTCGATGATACCCGGAATATCGGCCATTACAAAAGATCGGTTATTGCGATACGAAACCATGCCTAAATTAGGGACTAGCGTGGTAAAAGGATAATCGGCTATCTTGGGCTTTGCTGCCGACAATACCGACAACAAAGTAGATTTACCCGCATTTGGAAACCCGACCAATCCTACATCAGCCAATACTTTTAATTCAAAAATCTTCCATTCCCGCAGACCTTCTCCTGCAGGTGCTGTATAGCTTGGTATTTGGTTGGTTGGTGATTTATAATGCCAATTACCGCGCCCACCTTTGCCACCGGGAGTTACAATCTTTGTTTGCCCGTGTTCTGTAATTTCAAACTCTACAGCACCCGTTTCAACATCCCGAACAATCGTGCCGAGCGGAACATCCAAAATAATATCTTCGCCTTCGGCCCCACTTGATCTTGACCCACCTCCGGGTTGACCGTTCGTAGCAATTACGTGTTTTTTATATTTTAGATGAAGTAAGGTCCACATTTGCTCGTTACCACGAACAACAATATGCCCTCCACGGCCGCCGTCTCCTCCATCAGGGCCACCTTTAGAGGTCCATTTATCCCTCAAAAAATGAGCAGAACCACTGCCGCCCGCTCCCGAACGGCAACATATTTTTACGTAATCAATAAAATTGGATTGTACAGCCATATTCGATATATAAGATTTGAAGAGGCAAAGATACAATAAAATAGGAAAATCAATTGATTTTATGAAATTGATGTAGGGGCAATGTCGAAAGGACCATTTTCGGCCAAAAGCTGTTGATAAAAGACCAATAAATCTTGTGCAATGACTACATTATCGTAATGCTGCTGTACAAATTGAACGGCTTTCTTTGAAAGTAATTTAATGATTTGAGGGTGTTCTATACAAGACAGAATTTGCTGGCTAAAATCTGCTACTGTATCTGCAATCAAAACATTTTCTTGATGTTTGGCGTGAATCCCTTCTAAACCTAACTGAGTACTCAATACGACCCTACCGAGGGCCATTCCCTCCAATATTTTGACCCGCATCCCGCTACCCGAAAACAAAGGAACAAGCATCACATCGTGTTGGTTTATAAAGGCAGCAGCATCGGGCACCTCTCCGTGTACAAATACTTGGTCCCACTGGCCATTTAACAGATAATCGGGTGCATTTTTACCGGCTATATGAAATTCTGCATGCGGGGCTTTTTTTAGTACTTTGGGCCATACTTTTTCCAAAACCCAGCGCAAACCTTCCATGTTAGGCATCCAATCAAGCGACCCGATAAAACTAAAGGTTGTTTTGTCAACGGTAGGTTCTGAAGGTAAATAATCGGCAGTATTAAGCCCAATTGGTGAAACATGGGCAGGAATTGAACATCCTAGTTTTTTGAAAAAATTAAGATCGCGTTGTGTAATAGCGACCATCATATCGTATTTATTTAAGTATTGTAATTCAAAGTTTTCTAAACGTTTGGTCAATAATTGTAAATACATTTTTTTGGCAGAGGTAGCGGTATTTTCTGCAATGCGTTTCCATATTTCATGTTCAACATTGTGTGATCGCATTACAATTTTTGCCTTGGAATATCGACGTATAGTATCAACATAAGGAGCTAAATACAACGTTTCTAACTGTATTATATCAAATTCATTATGTTGAAGGATAGCGATAAGCTTGTCTTCAAATTCTTTTGAAATAAAACGGGATATATGATAGGATTGATTACTGAAAAGATTTAAAAAAGCATCCACTACCTTGATGCGGTTATCGACAGTAACCAAATCGGTAGAATGATAGTGATTGAAGGTATCGGGCAATTGCTTACTATCAAAGAAATGACGCGTGGTATTCATACTCAACAAAGAAATTTCACAACCTAAGGCTTTGAACGCCTTGGCCAAAGAAGTAATTGCGATCACTTCGCCATCTTTGAGTGGAAAGGGAAATTTTTTGGTTAATTGAAGAATCTTCATAGCATGTATTTTACCACTTATCGCGTAAAAGTAAGTTGATTGGCTTGGGACAAATCTGGATTAAACTGATAATTATCTTCTGAAAAGTTTTTCATTTGTTCGGGCTGACTGATTCGGTTTTTGATTACGTAACGGCACATCATACCCCTTGCCCGTTTTGCTGAAAATGAAATGACTTTAAATTTATCTTTGCGCCATTCTTTAAAGTTTATTGTCCACAACTTAGCCTCAAGTTGCTTGGGCTTTACAGCTTTAAAATATTCATTCGAAGCCAGATTAACCACATCAGCCGCACCGTTTTCATTGATTTTTTGGGTTATAGTATCTTTCCAAAACTGATAGAGGTTATCGGCGCGTTGCACCTTTAGCTTGGTCCCCATTTCGAGACGATAGGGTTGCATCAAATCAAGCGGACGCAAAAAACCATAAAGACCCGAAAGAATACCTAAATGTTGTTGGGCGTATTCAAAATCAGCTTCCGAAAAATCCTCCGGCATCATACCTTGATAGACATCTCCTTTGAAAGCTAAAAGTGCTTGTTTGGCATTTTGAGTATTAAAAGGACGTTCGAACGATTGGTTCCAAGCAACATTTGAAGCCGCTATTTTTTCGCTAATCCCCATCAGTTGCTGCAATTTAGGACTGTTAAGTGTGCGCAATTTTTTATTTAACTTTTCGCTGTAGTCTAGCAAATCAGGTTGACTGTGGATGCTTAACGTTGACGGATTAAAATCAAGTGTCTTGGCTGGAGAAATCAATAATAGCATAAATAGTTTTAATTAAAAGACGAATAAATTTCAGCAAACGTTGTAAAATGTATTAGCGGTCTTCTATCCTTAGAATAGCACAAAAATAGTAAAGTCCTTCAAAATGTCCTAATCCATTCAAAAAATGTGTAAAACTTAAGCAGTAAAAGTTCCATCTTGTTAACAAATATCAGTTTGAATAAAATAATATTAATTGTAGCCCATAATTTAATATATTTTTTCTAGTTTTGTGGCAAAATTACAACGTATACACATATATAGACCGCCAAGGTTTCAAATTTATTTTTACTGCTATGTACAAAAACAAAAAAGTCGTCGTCGTTTTGCCAGCCTATAATGCTGCTGAAACTTTAGAAATTACCTACAATGAAATACCTTTTGATTTGGTTGATGATGTAATTTTGTGTGATGACGCAAGCAAAGACCACACCGCAGCATTGGGCAAACAATTAGGTATTCAGCATATTATTGTGCACGAAAACAACAAAGGATACGGTGGCAATCAGAAATCATTGTACAATAAAGCTTTAGAGCTTGGCGCTGATATTGTCATCATGCTGCACCCTGATTATCAATACACACCCAAACTTATTCCTTCAATGGTAAACATCATAGGGGAAGATTTGTATCCCGTTGTTTTGGGGTCTAGAATCCTTGGGAAAGGGGCCCTCAAAGGCGGAATGCCACTGTACAAGTACATAGCCAACCGTTTTCTTACCCTATCTCAAAACATATTAGTTCGTTACAAATTATCAGAATACCATACCGGCTACCGTTCGTTTAATCGAGAAGTACTAGAAACTATTAACTTCAATGCCAATGATGATGATTTCGTCTTTGACAACGAAATGCTTTCTCAGATTATTTATCAGGGCTTTGACATCGGAGAGGTTACCTGCCCCACAAAATATTTTGAAGAAGCATCCTCTATCAACCTAACGCGTTCTATCAAATACGGCTTGGGAGTATTAGGGGTTTCTATCAAGCATTTTTTGAATAAATTAGGCTTAATGAAGTCGGTTATCTATAAAAAAATGAAGTAAATCTGCTTTAAAAAGAGCATTCATAGTATCTAAAAGCCAAAAGACCTACTCTTTTGGCCTTTTTTTTGCCACTATTCTACCCTAGCCTTATATTTATTGACAGGCTTTAACCGCATTCAAGTCAATTTTAATTATCTTTGTGCCATCTTACAATAGAATTAAATCAATAAGAACGTCCGTTGCCCTTGGCATCAAGCACCTCGGACTACAGAAACAAGTATCATGATGTACGACGATAATCCAACCCTCAAAAAAATAGATGAAAGCAAACAAGGCGATGTTTTTTTCAAAGAACAATTAGCCGGACAGCATTCGGAACTTCTCAAAAAGTTTTATATCGAAAGCTACGGCTGTCAAATGAATTTCAGCGATAGCGAAATTGTTGCTTCTATTTTGTCTGATAATGGATATGCCCCGATTCGAGATATGGAACAAGCCGACTTAATTTTAATTAATACCTGTTCTATTCGAGAAAAAGCCGAAGATACTGTTCGTAAGCGCTTGCGTGTTTTCGATCAACTTAAAAAAACCAAACCGGCCTTGTTGGTAGGCGTGCTTGGTTGTATGGCCGAACGTCTTAAGAAAAAGTTGCTCGATGAAGAAAAACTGGTTGATATGGTTGTAGGTCCCGACGCATACCGAGATTTACCCAATTTGATTGCAACGGCCGAAGAGGGAGACAAAGGCATCAATGTATTCTTGTCGAGAGAAGAAACCTATGCCAATATCAATCCGGTTCGATTGGGTTCTAATGGCGTTACTGCCTTTGTAACTATCATGAGAGGATGTGACAATATGTGTTCATTTTGTGTAGTTCCGTTCACACGAGGCAGAGAAAGAAGTAGAGACCCCTTTAGTATATTGGCAGAGTGTAATGATCTATTTGCTCGTGGCTATCGTGAAGTAACCTTATTAGGTCAGAACGTTGATTCCTACAAATGGTCGAATCCTGATAATGGTCAACCGGTGGATTTTGCTGATTTATTAGAAATGACGGCTCAAATTGATCCCGATTTAAGGGTTCGTTTTTCTACCTCGCACCCAAAGGATATTACCGATAAGGTGCTGCATAACATGGCTAAATACGAAAACATTTGTAAGTATATCCACTTACCGGTGCAATCGGGCAATTCTAATATTCTCAAAAAAATGAATCGAACTTACGACCGTCCTTGGTATATCGACAAAGTAAAGCGCATTTATGAAATCATGCCCGACTGTGCTATTTCCTCTGATATGATTTCAGGCTTTTGTGGCGAAACTGATGAAGAACATGAAGATACCCTATCGATCATGAAAATTGCGAACTACAGCATGTCTTACATGTTTTATTATTCTGAACGTCCTAATACACTTGCGCACAAGAAATTTGAAGATGATATACCTTTGTCTGTAAAAAAGAAACGTTTAAGTGAAATCATTCAATTGCAGAGCACTATTTCGGCAGCCCACAACAAAAACTGCGAAGGAACAATTTACAAAGTGTTGATTGAAAAAGAATCTAAAAAATCGAAGGACGATCTAGCGGGTAGAACGACTCAAAATAAAATGGTCGTTTTCCCTAGAGAAGATGCTCAAATTGGCAGCTATGCTTATACCAAAATAATCGATTCTACCTCCGCTACGCTTAAAGGTGTATTGGTTTCTGAGGCTGATTTCTTAAACCAACAAAAACGCTAAATTTATTTATATATTCTAATTCCTACTCTACAATGAACGCTTTTTTTGTTTGCTTAATTTTATATTTTGCAGTTTCACCTACCTGGGGACAGTTAGACGAACAAACAATCCAAAATTTTGATTGGAACAAAGATTCTGCCTTCATTGATCAATTATTTGAGCGTTATGATGGATTATGTCCTGGTGCATCCTTTTTGGTGATCAAGGATGGTACTGTTGTAGCCAAAAAAGCCTATGGCTATGCCGATCTAAAAAATAGGGTTAAAACTACTCTACATAGTAATTTTCGATTGGCCTCTGCAAGCAAACAGTTTACGGCAATGGCTATTCTCCAATTGGTTCATCAAAAAAAGTTGAGATTAGACCAAGCAATTACTTCTATTTTTGAAGACTTCCCTGAATATGGTGCCAATATAACCGTACAACATTTGCTAAGACATCGTTCGGGCTTAGTCGACTACATGAACTTACTAGACCAAAACCGCAGCACACAAATACTTGATGCAGAGGTATTGACCATGATGAAAGCTCAAGACAGCACCTTGTTCAAACCTGGTTCAAAATGTCTTTACAGCAATTCAGCCTATGCGATTTTGGCCATGATCATCGAAAAAATAAGCGGTCAAAGCTTTGCTGAGTATATGAAAAAAGAACTATTTGAACCCTTGGGTATGATGCAAACATCCGTGTATGAACAAGCCCAAGCAATAGAAAACAGGGCTTTTGGATATACAAAAGTAGGCCATGCCTTTCGGATGACCGATCAATCAACAAGCTCAGCTGTACAGGGAGATGGAGGTATTTATACTTCCGTTTTAGATTACCAAAAATGGGCAGAGGCTTTGTTCAGTAATCAACTCGTACCCCTTACATTTTTTGAACAATCTTTGGTTCCTTATAACGACCCTCCCGACTATCGATATCAGGCTTATGGTTCGGGTTGGCGTTGCGATTATCTAAATGGCTTGCTTTGTACACATCATTCCGGACATACAAAAGGCTTTACAAATTATACACTGCGTATTCCTGCACTTAAAATTTCGGTCGTTGTTTTGAGCAATCGAAACAATGAGGATGCTGTCATTTATATAGGTAATATGCTTGCCGCTTTATTTTCGGAAAGTCGCTTAACGGTTTATGATGTAGCCTACATTGATGCTGTTTACGAAAAACAAGGTAGTGAAGCAGCTTTGAAACTATACAAAAAATTATCGGCCAACCCTTCGATACAAGCCTCGGAAAAAACCTTACTAGTTTTGGGCCAAAAATTGCAGAAAGAACAGCAATTCCTAAAAGCAGTGGAAGTATACCTCGAACAAATAAAAGTATTTCCACATGCCCACGAAGCCTACTATCAATTAGCAGCTTGTTATACAGCCTTAGGACAACAACAGCAAGCCAAACAAATGCAGCAGTTGGCCCTTGATAAAATACCTGCTACTTACCGAAAAGTATTGCGGCCCTAAGCAGCAATTGTAACAAAGAAACTTTTTATATATGTATTTTTGGATCATCATCAGCTTATTTACTGTTTTGTACGGCTGTCATTCTTCTTCTGCAGATCAAAACAAACCAAAAGAGATCATTCAAACAGCCCTTTACGATTTTGATACTACTTGGCGCAGTGATTTTGATTTAGACCGAACAAGACTGCTCGAAAGTGTTCAAGCTGCTATCATTCCTTCTTACCAAGATTGGGTCATTTTTGAAAATGGTAGCTACATTATTTTTGATCATATCGACAGTATTTTGGATCCGATGAAAACAGCCAAAAGATGGTTAGCGCATTATAGCAAGCTCGGTCGACCTACCAAAGATTGGTCGGTTAGTATCACCGATTTAGACTATTCAGAGGGATGGTCAGTGTTTGGAAATGGATATGGAATATATACATTTGTACATATTTTAGAACTCAAAGAAGGCGCGCCCCCCAAACAAATAGGAAACTACGCCAAGTGGAAAAGAGCCAAAGATGAACAGGTAGGCAAAATCATCTATCTACATAATTCAGACGGCTTACAATCCTTTCAATAATTTTTCATATCATTATTATTTTGTAGATTTAAGCGCTTGTTTTAGTATCAGTATTTGCACAATGACCTAGGCACATAGGTCTAAAAAATTGCCACTTATGCATATAAAGCCTATCATTCTACTACTTTTTATAAGCTTTACAACAGTTGGTCAAACGCTAGAGTCCTACTACTACGATAGTGGACAACTCAAAGAAGAGGGACATCGGAAAGAAAACCAAAAAAATGGACCTTGGCTTGCTTACTATGAATCGGGTGATGTTTCCTACACAGGTAGCTACAATAGTGGGCAAAAAACAGGACTTTGGAAATATTTTTTTTCTAACAGTCGCCTCGAATCTAGTGGTCATTACCTGAACGGCCAAAAGACAGGCGAATGGATACAATATTATCCTGAAGGACCAATCGCCGTAACGCTAAATTACGTAGATGGCCAAAAAAATGGAACGGTACAACATTTTTATCATAATGGCCAATTAATGGATGAGCAAATCTATGAACTTGGGCAATTAAATGGTACTTGTATTGCCTACTATAAATCTGGAAAAATAGCATCCAAAGGACTATATAAAGCAGGAAAAAAGCAAGGGGTTTGGACATCCTATTATAGCAGCGGACAACTGTCAAGCGAAGGGGCCTATCAAGAAGGTACTAAAGAAGGACAATGGTCTATATTTCATGAGAACGGACAGCCCCAAAAGAAAGCTTATTTTAACGAAGGACTGGCCAATAAAGAAGTTCGAATATACTATCGGAACGGTCAACTCTTTGAATCCTCAGGCTATATTGATGGCTTCAAAGACGGTGGGTGGCAGAGCTATTACGAAAATGGCCAAACCAAAGAGAAGGGAAGTTACATAGACGGTCAGAAAAGTGATACATGGTCATATTTTTTTGCCAATGGTCAATTGAAATATACGGGTCAATTTGAAGCAGGGGTTCATCAAGGTGATTGGGTGTTTTATCACATTAATGGTCAAAATCATTACAGCTTACACTATGATGATGGTAAAGAAAATGGCCTTTATGAATCCTATCAACAAGACGGCAGTCTACTAGAAAAAGGTAGATATATAGAAGGGGCTAAAGACGGATTGTGGAAACGTTATCATAGCAACGGCCGTTTGGAATACAGCTGTAATTACAAAAACCGACAATTAGAAGGGGCGGCTATCGTCTATTATGATAATGGCAAAATTAAATTAAACGGCGCTTATCTTAAGGGACAACTACAAGGAAGCTGGACGTATTATTATGACAACGGCCAACTCGAACATAAAATCACCTATAAAATGGATCGAATCGACGGTGCTTGGGCCTCTTATTATAGCAATGGAGCTATCAAAAGTAGAGGTAGTTATGTAGACGAACATCAAGATGGGCCTTGGCTTTACCATTACAAAAACGGAAAACTAAAAGAAAAAGGCCATTACTCCAAGGCATTATTAGAAGGACAATGGGTCTATCATCACAAAAATGGTCGGCTTAAAGCGCAGAAGCACTTTACGAAGGGTCAACTAAATGGCGCTGTTGTTGTTCATTATGATAATGGCAAAATCCAATCAAAACAAAATTTCCATGATGGCCTTCAGCACGGCTCCTTTTTGAGCTTTTACAAAGATGGTAATAAAAAATGTGAAGGGTATTATGAAAGAGGTATAAAACAAGGTAATTGGACGAATTACCACCCGAAGGGTAAGTTAGAATCGTACGGAAATTATCAAGCAAATTATGAACAAGGTATATGGTCGTATTATTACCCAAATGCACACCTTAAAGCCAGGGGTTTGTACCAAAATGGCTACAAAGACGGAACATGGAAGTTGTATTACAAAAACGAAGTTCTAGCGGAAGAAATAAACTATAAAAATCATTTAAAAGAGGGGACTGTGCAGCGGTTTTATCCGAACGGACAGTTACAATCGACGGGGCAATACCAAGCTTCGCTGAAAGTTGGGAAATGGTCTTATTATTTTGAAAATGGAACCTTGAACCAATCGGGTCTTTACGAATTAGGGCAAAAACAGGGCAAATGGAACTATTTTGACGAAAAAGGAATACAATTGAATGAATAGTTATTTGAACGAGTGAAGCTTTGGAAATTGACGCATTAATTGCCAAAAAGAATACTTCGTTGCGCTAAAAATTTAGTTCAACTTTGCTTGATGCCACTAAAATTAATCTTTACACAAATTAAAATGTATATTGCTGCCTTAATTATAAACAAGACTTCGTTAACTTATTTTTGCAACACAACGTTTCGTTTTGCATCCTTTATATATACTGCCTAAAAGCACTTTTTAAATTATTTTTTGAAATGCAACAGCAGGTGAATACCTAAAATTGTCTATTTAATCCTATGAATTTACAAAGTATAAAACAACGATTTGGAATTATTGGCAATTCAGCCACCTTGAATCATGCGCTTAAAACTGCGGTTCAAATCGCCCCGACAGATTTAACGGTCTTAATTGCCGGTGCGAGTGGTGTGGGCAAAGAATCTTTTTCTAAAATCATACACAACCTATCCCAGCGAAAACACAAAAAATTTATCGCCATCAATTGTGGTGCATTACCAGAAAGCACGCTGTATTCAGAGCTCTTCGGACATACCAAAAACGCCTTCACCGGTGCTACAACCGAACGAAAAGGCTACTTTGAGACTGTAAACGAAGGCACCATATTTTTGGATGAAATAGGAGAAATGCCTCCACGACTTCAACAATTTTTACTCCGTGTTCTGGAACAAGGTGAATATGTAAAAATGGGCTCTAATAAAGTAGAGAAAACCGATGTAAGAATTATTACTGCTACCAATGTTAACTTAATAGACGCCGTCAAGAAAGGCAAATTTAGAGAAGATTTGTATTATCGCTTAAATACAGTACCGATTAAAGTACCGCTACTCAAGGAACGACCTGAAGACATTCACTTGTTGTTCCGTAAATTTGCTGCTGATTTTGCCGAACGATACAAAACGACACCGGTTCGCCTAGATGAACAAGCACAAATGCTGCTCGAGAACTACGCTTGGCCCGGAAACATAAGAGAACTCAAAAATATAGCTCAGCAAATTTCTGCCCTATCAGAAGATAAAATGATTAATGCAGAACAATTGCTTGCCTTTATTCCCAACGCCCTAAAAAGGAATCTTCCAGCATTACCAAATCAAGTTGATAGCAGTTCAAGCGATAGTTCAGGCTTTTATGAACGCGAAATATTGTTTAAGTTTTTGTACGAAATGAAAAAAGATTTAGGGGATGTTAAAGCACTAATATCTGAATTGGCGTTAACGAATAACTTGCAAATGCCCAACCACAATACGAGTACAAACACTCCCCCATTTAATTCCATGCAAGGTTATACAAGCAATACACCTCCATCTAACTTTGAAGATAATGACTATGATGCTAATTTCGATACCGAAAGTACAACACCCAACCCTCTTATCATTAATAGTAATATTCCTAAACGCGACAATAACTTTAGTGAAGTAGAAGAAATAGAAGAATCTTTATCGCTTGAAGATATGGAACGAGAACTTATCAAAAAAGCGTTGAAAAAACACCGAGGAAGGCGTAAAGAAGCGGCTAAAGAGTTGGGTATTTCGGAAAGAACGCTTTACCGAAAAATTAGACAGTATGGTATTGAAGCTTAGTAAATCACCAGTTGTTATAAAAACATTATAAAATAGCTGGTCAAACCTAGTATTTTTAAAACGGGTGCATTTATTTATAATTTGCTAATAACCAATAGCTTAAAAATAATTTATTCTAATTATAACATTTACAAAAGCAAAATTATAATTATTTATTACAAAAAAACAGTATTATTTTCTTGTATTTAAGCCTTTTTTTGTTGACCTTTATATATCAGCAATAGGATATTAAATATTGTTGTTAAAAGAAACATAAGATTTAGGTTTGGTGGGGTAATCAGACCTATTTGGGTTGGTCTGCTCGGGGGAAAAGATCAACCCTTTTTTTAACCGCATTAGTTCAAAAGAACTAATGCGGTTTTTTTTATTTGTTAAAAAAGCACCTAAAACAGTCATGTTTAGAATAAAGCGGTCAAAAAAAGAAACCTTTAAAAATAAATCTCGTTTGTTTATACAATTTATAATTATAATTTTTACATTTGCACGCATTCAATAAAAAATAAATAACGACGTTCTCTTAGAGCTTTACTTATTAAAAAAATAGACAACTTATGTATTGGACTTTAGAACTAGCATCCCATTTGCAAGATGCTCCTTGGCCTGCAACTAGAGATGAATTAATAGATTTTGCCATCCGTTCGGGTGCCCCTATAGAAGTCATCGAAAACCTTCAGGCCCTAGAAGACGAAGGAGAAGTGTACGAAGGAATTGAGGATATATGGGCAGACTTTCCTACCAAATCAGATTTCTTTTTCCCCGAAGACGAGTACTAGACTCAACTATACTTCACAAAGCCATGCTTAAATAAATATTTAAGCATGGCTTTTTTTTGTTTTGGTACCACTGTCTTTTCAGCGAACAGTCATTTCCTATTATTTTAGAAGAATCGATATTGAAATAATTTTTAAAATTATAATATAAGATTATATTAGCATTATCATCCAAAAACAATTTTCAAGCTCACTCTCTAGACAAATACTCATGAATGTTCCCGTGCACCAACGTTTCAAAAGATTATTAGTGGCTAACCGAGGAGAAATAGCCATCCGTACCCTACGCGCTGCTTCTGAATTAGAACTGACTACCGTGGCAATATATACCCACGAAGACCGGTATTCATTGCATCGGTACAAAGCAGACGAATCTTATCAGATAGGCGCAGACGACGACCCGCTAAAACCTTATTTAGACATAGAGGCGATTATCCGTGTTGCCCTTGAAAATAAAGTTGATGCGATTCATCCAGGCTATGGTTTTTTATCCGAAAATGTTCAGTTCGCTCGTAGATGTCGGGAAGAAAATATAGTCTTTGTAGGACCTAGTCCGGAAGCTATGCAACAACTCGGCAATAAAGTTGACGCCAAAATAATTGCACGTTCTGCTAATGTCCCGCTCATCGAAGATAGCAATGTCCCACTTCAAAATGCTCAAATTGCTTTGTCAGAAGCTCAACGAATCGGTTATCCTGTAATGATAAAAGCTGCATCCGGAGGTGGAGGTAGAGGCATGCGTGTTGTGCACGACGATGCAAGTCTTGTTAGTTCGTTCAAAGAAGCTAGAGGAGAAGCCAAAACGGCTTTTGGAGATGATACTGTTTTTCTTGAAAAATACATTGACGATCCCAAACATATAGAAGTACAGGTACTTGGAGACAACTACGGCAATCTAGTGCATCTGTACGAAAGAGACTGTTCCCTTCAACGTCGATTTCAGAAAGTAGTAGAAGTAGCACCTTCAGCTACTTTATCCGAAGCCACCAAAGATGCCCTATATGCCTATTCACTAAGAATCGCTCGTGCCGTTAATTATTCGAATGCAGGAACTGTCGAGTTTTTGGTTGATAAGGACGAAAACATCTATTTTATTGAAGTCAATCCACGAATACAAGTAGAACACACGATTACCGAACAAATTACCGGCATCGATATCGTTCGTTCTCAAATCTTGATTGCGATGGGCTACGAACTAGCACATCCACAAATATACATTCAAAGTCAGGAAGATATACAAGTATCTGGCTTTGCCATTCAGTGCCGTATCACAACAGAAGACCCTACAGAGGGATTCAAACCGGACTACGGTCAGCTGATTGCTTATCGTAACGCCGCAGGATTTGGAATTCGACTCGACGCAGGTTCGGCCTTTACGGGCGCTAAAATTTCACCGTTTTTTGACAGTATGTTGGTCAAAGTAACTGCTTGGGGACGCACCCTAAAAGGGGCTTCGCACCGCTTACACCGTGCCTTGAGAGAATACCGTATCCGCGGGGTCAAAACCAACATCCCCTTTTTGTTGAATGTCCTCAAAAATGAAACATTTCAAGCAGGGGCTACCACCGTTACCTTCATTGATAAAAACCCCCAATTAACACAATTAAACATGCGTCGCCTCGACAGAGGGACAAAAATGCTATCGTATTTGGGCAATGTAATAGTAAATGGTAACAAAGATCTTAAGTTTATTGACCCCAACAAAACATTCCGAAAACCGATTGTTCCCTCCTTTTCCAAAACGGCCCCTTTCCCAAAAGGCACCAAGGATAAATTGACAGAATTAGGCCCCGAAAAATTTGCAGCATGGATAAAGGCCAATCAATCTATACAATTTACAGATACAACCTTTAGAGATGCACACCAATCCTTGTTAGCTACCCGAGTGCGTACCAAAGATATGCTTAAAGTAGCCGAAAGTTTTGCCCGTAACAACCCTAATGTATTCTCTATGGAAGTTTGGGGCGGTGCTACCTTTGATGTCTGCTTACGGTTTTTGAAAGAATGCCCCTGGGAACGGTTGCATTTATTGCGCCAAGCAATGCCTAACATGCTTTTACAAATGCTTCTAAGAGGCTCTAATGCTGTTGGTTATACAGCCTACCCCGACAATCTTGTCGAAAAATTTATAGAGAAAGCAGCAGACACCGGTATTGATATTTTTCGCATTTTTGATTCGCTGAATTGGGTAGAAGCGATGAAAGTAAGTATACGCACCGTGCGCGAACGAACAAATGCCTTAGCAGAGGCCTGTATTTGCTATACCGGCAATATATTGGATAGCAGTAAATCAAAATTTAACCTACAGTACTATCTAGACTTAGCTCGACAACTCGAAGACGAAGGGGCACACATCCTTTGTATCAAGGACATGGCAGGTCTGCTACAACCTTATGCTGCTGAACTACTTATTAGCGAACTAAAACAAACCGTAGATTTACCGATACATTTGCATACCCACGACACCTCTTCGGTGCAGTCGGCCACCTACCTTAAAGCTGTAGAAGCAGGAGTAGATATAGTCGATGTTGCCTTGAGTTCAATGTCCGGACTTACCTCGCAGCCTAATTTCAATTCAGTTGCCAATATGCTCAAATTTCACGAACGCAAAAGCGATTTAAATTTGCAGTCGCTGAATGAATTCTCAAATTATTGGGAAGCTGTTCGAGAGTTTTACTACCCCTTTGAATGTGAACTTAAAGCCGGTACAGCCGAAGTATACAACCACGAAATACCAGGAGGTCAATACTCCAACCTACGTCCTCAGGCAAGAGGACTTGGACTCGAAGAACAATTTGAAACAATCAAAACCAATTACAAAGCCGTCAATACCTTATTTGGCGACCTTATTAAGGTGACACCTTCATCGAAAGTAGTGGGTGATATGGCCATGTTTATGACTTCCAATGGATATTCAGCCGAAGATATTCTAGCAAAGGGAAATAGTATCGATTTCCCGGATAGCGTCAAAAACTTTTTTAGAGGAAACTTAGGACAGCCGCATGCAGGTTTTCCGACAGAACTCCAAAAAATGGTTCTTAAAGAAGAGCAACCTTTTACCGAACGACCCAATGCTCATTTAGCACCGATTGATTTTGAGCAAGAATTTAAAGAATTCCAAGCCGAATTTGATACTTTTTGTACCGAATTAGATTTTATATCTTACAAGCTGTATCCAAAAGTTTTTAGTGATTATTACGATCATTTCCAACAGTTCAATGAAGTTAGACATTTAGATACCTTGCCGTTTTTCTATGGCTTAAAACAAAATGAAGAGACAATTATTGAGATTGACAATGGAAAAAATATTCTTATACGCTATATATCTAGTGCTGCTGCCGACGAAGACGGCATCCGAAATGTTACCTTTGAATTAAATGGTCAAATGCGTTCTGTAAAAATAAAAGACGAAACCATTTTGGTCGATAAAATAAGTCATAGAAAGGCGCTTGAATCCAACGAAGTAGGCGCACCACTCCAAGGTTCTTTGTCGCAGTTATTGGTCAAAGAAGGTGATGTAGTAGCAATTAACACGCCCTTGTTTGTTATTGAAGCAATGAAAATGGAAAGTACAATCACAGCCCCTGTCGCCGGGACTATCCACAAAATACACCTGCCCCCCAAAACATTGGTGGCACAAGACGATTTAATCATTGAATTTAAGCTTGACTAACGTTTAATACCCGCTGTGGTAAACGATTCGTACGCAAAGCTACCGTTGCAATAAAATTCCTAAAAGCCTGTATTAACTGCTGCCTTCTGCTTTGCATTTAATCCAGGCTTTTTACGATTAATCTCCAACAATTTACATCATCGAAAAGCAGTAGGACGACCACTCCCCTTTTTTTAGAGCGCTACGGCGAAATTTTAGGGCCAAATCAAAACATCCTCGGATAGATAAACGTATCCTAAACTAAAAAAACATGCCTGCTGATTATTCGTTTAGACAAACCGCCGACCCTATTGCCGATCAACTCGTCGTACAATTGTATCAAACACAGGACAAACAGCGTATTGCCCAATTATATCGTCATTTGCTCTCTGATATTGAAGAGGTAGATTACCAGGGTTTACCCTTTTTAGTGAAAGCTTATTTCCAACAAAACCAAGGTTTACCCGATTGGATAAATTGGGCTCAAATTCGACAGGTTCAACAACTTTATCTTTCGATGGGTGCCGAATATGCCTCTGCCCTCATCCTTAGAGCCTTACCTATTGGCTATAGTTCGGCCAATATTGTCAAATTATTAGCTAAGACAGGGTATTTGGCCTCCGACAAAAGAACAGGCACTGCCAAACGCCTACTTGAGACCTCTCAATTCTTGTTTAATATGATGCGTGAGGATTGTTTTGAGCACAATTCAGTGGGACTGAAACACATTTTGAAAGTGCGTTTTATACATGCGATGGTTCGACACCACCTGCATAAGCATAAATGGGATGTACAAAGTCGTGGGCTTCCCATCAATCAGGAAGATATGTCGATGACAATTCTTACCTTTAGTGTAGGAGCTATCAAAGGACTAGAACGCATGAATATTGCATTAAGTAGAGCAGATAAAGATGCATTCGTACATTATTGGGCCGTAATAGGACATATTATTGGCGTCGATGATACGATCAACCCTACTACCTACATGGAGGGTGAAAAGCATTATGAAAATATTCTTTTGCATCAAGCCAAAGCTTGTCCCGAAGGTATTGAATTAACCCGATGTCTCTGCGATTTTGTAAAAGCAGCTGTCGATGTTTCTTGGGCTCCAAATGTAAGCGACTACACGATGCGTTATTTGATAAACAGCAATTATTATAGTGATATACTAGGTTTAAAACCCGTCGAATCTCCTTTAGACAAACTCGTGTTTTTCAACGCCGTCAATATTCTCAAAATCTTAAATAAGAATAGAGAATACCCGCTCATTAAAAAAATTATTCAGCCCAGCAATCGATTTTTCACCTATCGCATTATTAATTATTTTGACCGTGAATTCGACCTAAAACTATACATCCCTCTTAAGCTAAAAAAGAGTTGGGGCTTATAATCATGTTTTCTACTAACAACTACAGCACCAAACTATCAAGAGCCTTCTCTTGGAAGTGTATCTTTTGAAATTTTCTTTTGTAAACCAGCTGCACAAAAGAAAACTACTTAGCCTGAATTGTCCACAAAGCCGCCTTGAGATTCAAAAGGGGTTTTAAAACCTCGATTTGGGTAAAGGTATCGTACGCTTTATGTTTTTGCTGCTAAGCATAAAGGGTATTAGACGATTCCACTAATAAGCTCAATACTATTCATCTATCTATTTTGAATGCATTAGATATAAAACTAATTGCGGTCAAGGGTGCTGCTTAATTCATTTGTTTTTACATTATTTATAAGGGCTAAGTCAATAAAATTTTTAATTTAGTGCATCTTTTGATTCATATCATCTAACCATACAGCAATGAAACAACTATTTTTACTTTGCAGCTTAGTTTGCATGCCTTTTTTAATGATGGCCCAAGCCAAAAACAAGAAAAAAGATAACGAAGCCCCTAAACCAAAGCAGGCCTCCATGAATGCTTTGAAATTTAGATGTGTTGGTCCTTCTTTGACCTCAGGACGTATCGCTGATATAGCGGTGAATCCCAACAAACATTCCGAGTACTATGTAGCTGTAGCTTCGGGCAATGTTTGGAAAACAACGAATGCGGGCACCACGTATCAGCCTATTTTTGAACATCAAGGTTCCTACTCTGTAGGCTGTATAAGCCTTGCCCCTTCTAATTCAAATATTGTTTGGGTGGGTACTGGCGAAAACAACAATCAGCGTTCGGTAGCCTACGGAGATGGTGTATACAAATCGGAAGATGGTGGTAAAAGTTTTAAAAATATGGGCCTTAAAAAAAGTGAACATATTGGTATGATTGCCATTCACCCTAACAATCCTGAGGTGGTATATGTAGCTGCCTACGGCCCCTTGTGGAGCGCAGGTGGTGAACGTGGCCTTTATAAAACTACCGACGGTGGCAAAAACTGGACGCGTATCCTACATATTGACGGTAATACGGGTATTAGCGAAATACACCTTGACCCACGCGA
>CAJQQM010000031.1 GCA_905480485.1 uncultured Aureispira sp. | reverse complement strand
ACGCACAAACTAGTAAAGCAATAAACACCGTAAGAAAGCTGCTTAAAACCTAAAACCGCAGCCGGGTAAGCCACCCGAATAATATACCTGAACCACCCATGTGCCGATTATTTGACAGCGATCAGATAATCGGTTTTTTTTATCTTGTGTAGGATAATTTTAAAGTCTAGGCTATAAATTAAGTCATTTAGATTTTTGTGAATTATTCTGATAATATAATTTTTTTTTTTGCTATCTTCATTTCTTATCGATCAATTTAAACTTTTCATGAGAAACATTTTAGCTAGCCTTAGTCTGTTATTTATGTACCCAGCTGTAGGGTTTGCACAAGTTCAGAAACAAGAAAACACAGTATTCTTATTTGGTATCCTACCTTTTTCATTATTTATAATCAGCCTAATATTATCTTTAATTTACTTTAATAAAGATCGATTAGATGAACGAAAAATTTTAGGAGTTTTTGCTTGGCTTTGCTCTATTCTGAATTGTTTTTATGGGATTGCTTGGTCTTATTATTTGTTCAAAGGTATTTACTCGACTATCGTCGGAACGCCTATTTTTAGCGTTGTAACAATTGTTTTTCTATTTGCTTTTGCTATAGGTGGGTTTTTGCCACTTTATTATATGTTCAAGGCTACTATAAGACCAAAAATGAAACCTAATTCGGAATAGGTTTAATCTTTGCGAAGTACGCTACTTACTTTGCTTGCACGGCTTGCCGGAATCCATGCTGCTGCAGTACCGATACCTAAAACGATTAAAACTACTTGAATCAAGTCGCTAAAGCGCAGTTCAACAGGATAAGCATCGATAATAAAGTCACCCGAACCGCTTAATTGTACCAAACTGTATTCTTGCTGCAGATAAATAAGTAGGAATGCCAAAATACAGCCAAGAATTAATCCAAAAGCCGATAACATAAATCCTTCCGCAACAAAAATTTGTTTAATTAGTTGGTTGGTAGCCCCCATCGATTTTAGTGAAGCGATGTCTTTCTTTTTTTCTAGTACCAACATCCACAAGGCCCCAACCATATTAAAGGCGACCAAAAAAAGTGTAAAAGCAAATATTAGAACAGCGACGTATTTTTCTAAAATAGTAATCTTATAGAGGGCTTCATCTTGTTGGTATCGATTTTGGACAAGGTATTGCCTACCCAAAATAGCTTCAATTTTTGCAATCGTTCGATTCGATGCTTGCGGGTTAAGTTTAATTTCTAGTGCTGAAATCTCCCCGTTTTTATAGGAGGTTAATTCTTGAACAAACGCTAAATTGGTAATGACATAATTATCATGTTCGGGCTGTTGAATAGCATAAATGCCGGCCGGGTACACTTTTCGTTTTTTAAAAGGTTTTCGGTTGGGATTCATACTCAATGTTTTTTTGTTGCGCTTGGGCATATAGATCGTCAAATGTTGTTTGACAGATCCGTTTAAAGAGACATTGAGGGTATATTCAAGGGCGGCACCTATCAAGGCATAGTGTACATTTTTTTGGGCATCGTAGGTCTTATATTGTCCCGAACTAAGGCAGGTATCGAGGGCATTTACCCGACGGAACTGTTCGTCCACCCCTTTTATTTTTCCAATATTTTGAATGCCGTCGTATTCAATCAGCGCAATTTCCTCTAGTGTTTTAGAGACATGTTCTACTCCCTTTAAGGCTTGAATCGCTTCAATTTTATTGCTGTCAATTACAAAAACCTTTCCTTCAATGATACTAACTTTAACGTCCGATTTGAAAGAACCTATCATGTCGCCTAATAAGCCCTCAAAGCCATTAAAAACAGACATGATCACAATTAAAGCCATACTGCCAATACATATTCCTAAAACAGAAATGCCCGAAATGATGTTAATCGCGTTGGTCGATTTCTTAGAAAAAATATAGCGTAGTGCAAATTTGAAAGGCAGGTTCATGCTACAAATAAAAGATTGAATAATTAGAAGATCATTGGCCGCTTGTTATTCTTCTTCTTGATTGTTTTCTAGGGCCTTTCTTGCATCCATCACTTCTTTCATCGAACGGGTTTTGGTATGTTCTTTAGATCGTAATTGTGTAAATAAATTATCGATATGATCTTTTTCATCAAGCGTGTCATCAATATAAAATTTGATCATCGGAATACGGCGTACTTGTTTTCTAATCCTCTTGCCAAGCAAGCCACGAAGATACGACAAGTTTTCCCACAGTTCTTTGACCACCTCTTGCTTATAGGGCACATTGTATACACTCACATATATATAGGCAATGCCAAGGTCTGCACTCATACGAACATTTGTAACCGTCACGAGTGCTTCAGTTCCATAGATAAACGAGCCTTCCTGTTGAAGAATTGTGCTAAAATCAAATTGAATAATATTACCGACTTGTCTTTGTTTTTTTGTTTGTTTCAAGGTAAAGTGTTTGTAAATGTTCTAATAATACAATGCTTATAGAATCGATTCGATGATACCTATTTTAAAATAATCATAAATATCTGAAAAATCTCTTTAATGGAAGTTTAATTCTACAATTAAAGCGTTGTGGTCTGAAACAACAGGCTTTGCAGTTGGTTCAATTAAGGTCTTGATGCCCCATGTATTCTGCTTGGGATTATTGTTTTTACACCACTTTTTAAAGCTAAGCGATAGTAAGATATGGTCTATTTGTTCCTCTTGCCCTTTGTAATTATAGGTCCATCGAGTATCAAATTTTTCAAAATAGTAAGAATCGCCCGTTTGTATTAATTCGCTGTAAATATCATCAAAGCCTCTTAGAGTACGCAATACAGGATGTCTTTTTTCGCTGTTCAAATCTCCCATGACAATAACATGTTTATTTTGTTGTAAATAGGGGATAATCTGACGTCGAGCAATTTCTGCCTGCATCAACCGCTTCTTGTCGCTTTCCTCACCACCTCTTTCCGATTTTAGGTGGAATAAAAAAAGATGAATCGGCGTTTCTTTTATAGTAACAGTAACTTTCATACCCTTGCTGATTCCTGTGTCATCGGTTTCGTCAAAATCTGTTTCTGTAAAATAAATTCCACGATCCTTAAAATCATAAACAACGTCCGTTAATTCGTATTTCGACAAAAAAGCCACATGTTGCCCCGTAGCGGTATCGTGCGACTTACCAACTTTCCAAAAAGGATACTCCAAGCCTTTTTTGCGAAGTAATTCTACTAATAATGCAATTTCTTTGGGGTTTCCTACCTCAGTTAAGCCAATTATATCGGCATTAATTTTCTTAATTTGTTCGGCAACTTTATCCGTAGAATTTTCAAATTGTTGGCGACGGTATTCTTTGGTCCACTTTTTTTTATCCGAAGCGGAAGCATACTTCATATCGTAAGGGAGGCCGTATTTGAGCTGTACTTTGCGTTCAATCAGAAATTCACAATTGAAAGTAGCCAAACGCAGGTCTTGCGCCAATAAGCCACCTACAGTACATAAAAAGAGACAAATAGTAAGTGTAAATTTCATAATTGGATGGTATTTAAAAATGCATCAAAAACGATTGATTTATAGTTATATTTTTGTTTAAACCAAGATTCAATTCGTTTCAAACTGCCTAGACTAAGGAATTCTTAAGCTGCTGTGTATAGTTTGATTGCAAATTTCAACAAAGAAATTAGATATCCAAATGATTGTGATTAGAATATATTTTTTTTAACAGCATTTTTTGTTAGTTCTTTATCGGCTATTATAGGTAATTTAGTAAAAGAAGCGAATGAGAAGAAGAAGAAGAAGAACGTTTTAAAAGTAGATTCTACAAGTAATTATAGGCTAGTCAAAACGGCTTAGGGTACTCTGAGTATTTATTAGTTTGGCCTTAGGTTTACCTGAGCAAAACAATAGCTATTTTTTTAGGTTTATAATTTTGAAACCCTCTAAGCAAAATTTTATTGATTTGTAGCTTAAAAAGCAGTTTACAATTATTGTTTTAGGTTTGTTTTTGACTAATCCCCCATTAAACCGACCATAGTCGGGCTGTTTTATCAACTATTAGCCCTAGCAAAAATACAAGCATTTGCGCTAAGTAACCCCCAAATTTTTTAATCCTCCATGGCTTTAACTTCCTTTTCTAGCCATTCTAATCGTCTTAACATTGGTTTATTGAGTGTCAAAAGGTAGTCCGCTCTTAATTTAGCCATATCCTCTAGACGCTGTTTGGCTTGGCGATCAAAATTGACGGTTCCATCAATGATATAAGCCTTAGCTTGGGCGATTTTATCACAATATTCAAAGACAAAATTAACTTTCCCATTCAACTTACCATCCTTGTCAAAATCTTTCCAGGCTTTGTTAAGAACGGCCGTATTCTTATCATCTTTTGTGGGCCATTCTTCTAATTTTTTTATCAGATTTAATTGCTCATTATCTAATTCAGGGCTATGCATGTTCCGTACTTTTTCAATTTGTTCCAAAGCATAATTTGCGCTTAAGCAAGGGTCGGTATAGCCATCCAACAAATAAGCCATTACTTCCATTTTTCGATCACAGGGAAAAATATATTCGTATTCTAAATCATAACTTACTGCACCTTTTTTCATAAAATAGGCCCATGCCTGTTGCAAAACAGCTTGTTTTTGGTCTTGTTTTTCAACCTTATCCACTAAGTTGCTTAATTTTTCTTGTGTGGTTTCATCTAGTTCAGGGTCGTATTCAGCCATCACTTTTTCAATGTCATCAAGGCGCATAGATCCCTTAGTACAGGTATTAAGACTCCCATCAATTATATAGGCCCTTATTTCATAAAGTTTATTGCAATGTCCATACTCTCTAGAAAGATCTAAAGACTCGCTTATCGCTTGTTCAGCAATAAATGATTTCCAGGCTTCTTTAATTATATCTACGGCTTTTTCGTCGTTAGACACCAAGCCTTTCAGTTTTTTGTATTTAGATAGGGTTAATGCAGCCATATCCGGTTTGTATTGTTTGCGAATGTAGGCAATACTATCTAAGGCTTGACGACCATAGTCACAAGGCTTACTTAAGCCATCCATCAAATGGGCTTTTATATCAGCTTCACGGTCGCATACAAAGCTATATTTAAAATTGGCAGTAGCGGGCAATATTTCTTTTGGTGTGAATATTCTCCAAAAAGAATTGAGCACGGCTAAATCTTTTTGGATGTTACCGACTTCAGATTCTAGCCATTCAATTTTGTCAATGATATTGGATGTTAGACGATGACTGTTGATTTTTTGGAGTGATTTAATTTTTTTAAGCATAGTCGCACCGTCACCACATAGGTCGTAGTAGGCTTTGATTAAGCAGGCCTTGATGTTTGGAATAACAAAACAATCAAAAACAGGTAATTCGGCTGCAAGTCCAGGAGAAACGCCGGTGAGTTCAAATGTTTCCCAAGCCGGGTCTAATTCATCCATGCCTGCCCAAAGCAAGGACATTTTATCCAGTTCATCGCCCAAGCCTTCTACATTTTTATAATCAAAGGTGGTGGCCATTAGTTTTTTTACTTTAGTATCAAATTGTTCTCGGGCATTTTCTAAATCTCCATCACAATAATAATCACGGCTAATCATATAAAAGTACTTACACAAAGTACCCTTTTCGCAAACTGTCTTTGCATCGGGATAGGCCATAACATCTTCTTTGGATACCGAATTTTTATCGTCTAAAAATTGCTTCCACAAAGGTGCAAAATCGTGGTAGGCCTTTATTTTTATCTTTAATTTTTGATACCGTTCTTCAAAACCTGGTACTTTATCCTGTACGGTTGTACCCATCGATTCGATACGTTGAATCATTTTGTCAGCCATTTCAATATTATCTCCACAGAAATAGGTATTGGCATACATTAGGGCATATTTGATATAATTAGCGGGCTGTGATTTCTCGGGCTCGACTAATTCAGATATGTTGGCTGTTTTTTCTTTACGAAGAAATTCTTGCCAGGTTTCTTCGTAATTCACCAATTGTGCTTCTAGAATAGCTAAGTTGGACACAAAAAGAACACAACAACTCACAAAAATCTTGAAATTTAAACTCATGGCTTGGTAAAAATTAATGATGGTATAAATGATGTACTACAAACGTCTATGCTAAGCGCGTGCCAACATAGACGTTTGAGAGTAAATAAATCTTTATTTATGTTAGCAACCTAATTTTGGGCGGCTACCTATACCCGATTCTTCGATTAAAATTTTGAGCGTTTTTTCATAGAAGTCGAGCATAAGATTGGTAATATTTAATTCAATTTCTATGCGTCTAAATTCTCCACCTTTTTCAGATTCAGGATGCTCAAAAGAACCTACTGTAATGGGTACCCCCATAAAATCTAATTGATTTTTGACAGTCCAGGCGCGTGCTATTCCAAGTTCCATATTCGATTTAAGGCTCGTAGTAATATTTCTAGTCGTTTTTTGGAGGGTATCAGCTATTGCGCCCCCCTTACCAATAAAGTGGGTAAAAGGGGTCCCTTCAGCTATATCTAAAGATTTGGCATATTTTCGGCCACCAAAACGATTGCCATCGGTATGGCCTTCTAGATAAATGAAGAAATCTTCCTTGCAGCGCATATTCGCTTCACAATATTTGCTCAAAACTTCGGTATCTACCCAAGTCGCAATTTTTTTGTAATATTCAGGATCCCCCATTTTGGCTAAATTGATTTTTTCGCACAAGAAAGTCGTAATCGTATATTTGATTCCAATGCGACCCAATTGTTGATATTCAACAGTAGTCTCGCAAGGCAATTGATCAGAATTGAGGTCTGCTTTCATGATAGCTGAAGAGGAAGGGCCAAAACGTTCGCATTCTTCATAGGTGATTTGCCAAGCCTTAAGCACCAATGCCCAGTATTTACATTGATATACTTTTGATTTTAAGCGGTCCACTTGACAACTTAATCCCTCATCATACTTCAGTTTGGCGTCTTTTTTTAGTTCCATGGATTTATTCAGAAAGTGTTCTCCTTCTTCACAAGGGTCAAGGTGTCCTTTGATAATCCAAGATTTAGTCTGAGCAATTTTGTCGCAATAAAAATCAACTAATCGGATTGAATCGCGAATAAGACTATCTTTAGCAGGAAATCCTTCTTCCCATTGCATTACTTTGTCGGTATTAAGATGTAGTGTCCAAGCATTGTTCAAGTCGGCTAAATCTTGGTCTGATTGCGCTTGTTTAGCATTTAGACGTTCAATTTTTTGCAATACTTCATCGTCTAAGTCAGGCGTATATATTTTTCTGATTTTACCAATATCGCTGATGCGTTTTTTGCCTTTGAGGCAAAAATTAATGGTTCCGTCAATAGTATAGGCCTTGATTTGAGCAGCTTTGTCACAATATTTAAAGGTAATGCTTAATTTCCCGTCAATTTCATCGTCGGGTACAAAGTCTTCCCAGGTTTCATTAAGCTTTGCTAAGTTAGCCGATTCTTTTCGTATGCGACTTTTAAGTTCCTTTAGTTTTTCTGCAGTATCCTCTTTCAACGATGGATTATGCTCTTTTTGAATCGCTTCTATATTGTCTAGGGCAGTCTTTCCTTGGGCACAAGGGTCCTTAAAACCATCCATTAACTGTGCTTTGATTTCTGCTTCACGGTCACATTCGAATTTATAACCATAATCAATTGCGGCTACTTTGTTGTCGGGGACAAAAGCCTTCCACGCTTTGTTTAGCTTAGCTAAGCCCTCGTTGTTGGTCGAAACATGTTTTTCAAGCCATTCGATTTTTTCGCGTACATCAACAGGAATAGGATGGGTGTTTGTTTTTTGTAATGCTTTGATTTTTTTAAGCATAGCATCTCCAACGCTACAGATATCCGCCATTGCACGCAAGATATAGGCTTTCATAGTTGGTATTGAATAACACTCAATTAGCGGTAAATCTTCTGTGTATCCAGGCGATTTGTCAGTGTTCATTAAAGTCTCCCAGGCGATATCTAGTTTATCAATTGCCGGCCAAAGTTTTTTCATCATCTTAACCCTATCCTCCATGCCTTTAACTTGTTTGGGCTCGAAAGAGGTTTTATCAACCAGCTTTTCAACCCTGTTTTTGAAGTGGCCACGAGATTTTTCAAGCGACCCTTTGCAATAATAATACATCGAAGTCATGTAAAAATATTTACAGAGGGTTCCTTTTTCGCATACTTTATTGGCCAAGGCAACATCTTCTTTTTCGAGAACATCAATCCCAATCGTTTCACCATCTAAGAATTTAATCCATACTTTTCCACAGGCTTTGTATGCAGCCACTTTAAGTTTTAAATCTTCGTATTTGCCAATAAAACCAGGGATTCTAGCCTGTATGTCCGGCCCCATACCAGCCACTTCACGAAGCATCTCTTCAGACGATTGTAAATTGTCGGCGCAAAAATAAGAATTAGCATACATTAAACAGTACTTAACATAGTTTGCAGGTTGGTCTTTGCCGGGTTTTGTCAACTTACTTATTGCAGATGTTTTTGGGTTTTTTAAAAACTCTTGCCAGGTTTCTTCATAGTTTACCAATTGGGCATCGGCCAAAGGAAGCATTATTAAAAAGGCTCCAAGTAGACAAAAATAATATTGTAATTGCTGTCTCATATGCGTTTTTTTATAGTTAAAGTTGCGTATTGATCGTACTGAAAAATAGGCTTAGGGAATATCTATTTAGATAGACAGGGACGTATCGCTTTAAATTTAACGAAAATACGCCCTAAAAATTATATTTATGATGTTCAAATAATACATAGTTGTTTAGACTATAATTAATTTTCGTGCCAAATATAGAATATTTAAAAAAGCGTTTGTTTTTAAGTAAAAAGCGAACGCATATATAGTAAATTATATAAATAATGCCTAATTAATTGCTTTAAATATGGACAAAAAAAGCGATTAAATTCTGCTTTGATAGGTGTAGAGTTGAAAATACCGACCTTCTTTTTCAATGAGTTCATCGTGTCGTCCTCTTTCTACAATTTTACCCGCCTCAATAACAAGAATCTGATCTGCTTTGCGTATAGTACTCAGACGGTGGGCAATAACAAAAGTAGTACGATTCAGCATTAGTGTTTCTAGGCTTTTTTGGATAAGTGCTTCGCTTTGAGTATCTAGGTTTGAAGTAGCTTCGTCTAGAATAATTATTTGAGGGGCCGCAAGTAAGGCCCGGGCTATTGAAATTCGTTGCTTTTGTCCGCCCGAAAGCTTAACCCCTCGTTCGCCTATCAACGTGTCAAGTCCGGCTTCAAATCGATCGGTGAATTCATCGACGTAGGCTCCTTTTACTGCCGCAAGCAATGCCTCTTCAGAGGCGTCGGGTCTTGGGAAAAGGATGTTGTCACGTATGCTTCCTTCAAATAAAAAATCATCTTGAAGAACAACACCAAGATGACGTCTGAAACTGTCGAGTTCTACCTGTTTTAGATTTTCATCATCAATAAGAACTTGGCCTGAACTTGGACTCAAAAAAGAGGCAGCCAAGCTCGCTATCGTTGATTTGCCCGAACCAGAAGACCCTACAAGGGCTGTTACCGATCCTGGCTGCGCTTCAAAACTAATACCGTGCAAAACTTCTTTGCTTTGTTCGTAGCTAAAATGCACATCATCGAACACAATAGCGCCTTTTAGATTGTTGAGTTTTATGGTACGTTCTTCCGGGTTGTTTTCCTCCGTCATTTTCATGATTTCTTCGGTGCGGTCGAGGCCTGCAAGCGCCTCTGTTAATTGGCTGCCAATATTACTCATCTGAACAATAGGAGATATCATGAGTCCAAGATAAAGGGTAAAGGATAAAAATTCTCCAAACGTCATTTGATCTTGAATCATTAGATAGCCGCCAATACCCATAATCCCTGTAGTGGCCAAACCAAGCAAAAAAGTAGCCGAACTTGTAACAAAAGCAGTAGAAGTTAAACTCTTCTTGACATTTTCGTACAGTCGTTCTACGCCTTCTTCAAAATTCAGATTTTCTTGTTGTTCTGCATTAAAACCTTTGATAACACGCACTCCGTTGAGGGTTTCGGTTAATCTTCCTGTTACCTCCGCATTAATTTTGCCGCGTGAACGAAAGATAGGACGAATATACCCAAAGGCCTTGAGCGCAATAAAGGCAAAAATAGAGACAGGAACCAACACAAAAACAGTCATAGTAAGATTGATTCTGATTAACAAAATCAATGAAATAATTGCCGTAAAAGAACCCCCTACCAACTGTACTAAGCCGGTGCCAACTAAATTTCTAACACCGGTAACATCGGTCATGATTCTTGAGACAAGAGCACCGGATTTGTTATTGTCAAAAAAACTAATGGGCAATGAGAGTACCTTTTTTTGAACCCTTGCTCTGAATTTGGCAATAAGATGCTGCGCCTCCACGCTGAGGATACGGGTCAGTAAAAAAGAGGTGGTCGCTTGCACAATAATTGCAACTAACACTACGATGAGTACTAGTTTTAGCATTTCAATATCTTTGTTTACAATTACATCATCCATGAGGTATTTGCTGGCACCCGGCAAAACCAAACTAGCCAATCGGCTGAAAATAATTAGCAACAAACCAATACCTATTGTAGATCTTCTTGGCCAGATGATATGCTTAAATGCCCAGGCAAAACTGACATTTTTGTTGGAATTTTTTTTCGTTTTTTTCATATATTGTATAACTGAATAAATTAGAATTTTAACAAAAGGAAGTACTATATTGTTGGATTTAAAACGATTTTTAACGATACCATAGCATACTAACTATGAAGCCAAAAATTAGTCGATAGAAGTGCAATAATCACCAAGATAATCATCTAATCGGATATTTTAACGATTCCGTCCATGCTCATGAAGAATCACTTGATTAAAGTGTGCGTTCTAACTAGGGTTTACCATCGGACTCAATACTCGTCCATTAAAATGTAACACAACTTCTTGTGCCACTTTTTAGGCCGGGGTTGTTAGTGTCGTTAAAGCAACCTATGAACGGAGTAGCAGTTGTAGGCCTGTCATAAATAGCTAAATGCTCGTAGCAAGCTTCAGTACCAAATTTGTTGAAATTAATACTGATGCAATCACCTGGCGTATATGAACAATAGGTTTCAGTAAAGTTTTGGTTGTTGCCATAATTGGCGGTTGATGCACCCGAATCGAATAGATTTCCACTACAACTTGTAAAATTTCCTGTTCCAATAGTATGATTGAGTCCGCAGGGAGGGCAGAGACCACTCCATTCGACTTCAGTGGCTCCTTGGTTCTGAATTACGTCGGCACAGGATGGGGCGGGGCAAAGAACACAACTAAATCGAGCTTGCCAACCCGTTCGATTAATGGAACCATCGGAAGACCAAACAAAGGGGAGGCAGCCAATCATTGCGGTAAACGTACCACCCTTAGGTTATACAGGTCTATCAAAAACTCCTAGTAAGCGAGCACTTATATTGATGCCCTCATAAATGGTTAATTTATCAAAATTTGCTTCTGTATCAAAAGTGATTAAGTCAAACTGAATACAATCGCCTGCTATAAAGCTGCATTAGCTTTAAGCAATGTATAAACTTTTGGCGTAATTGCCCCCAACATTAGCCGTGTCCAAAAAATCATTTGGGGCACAATCATGAAAATTCCCGATTCCAATAATTACAGGAGCAAGGGCAGCGCCTGCTTGTACTCAATATGATGTAATTATCAACTTGAATAGCAGATACAAAGTGAGCCATGTTAATCGAATAACATTAGATATAGCTTTTAAAATTTAAGTACTTAATAGGGTTATTCCTGTTTGTTGGTCGAAAAAGTGCTTGGGCTTTTTTGGCGATAAGCAATGCCTGACTCCTGAAAAGCGCGTACCAAATCCTCTTTGAGCATTCTTCCATTATAAGTAAGAATCATTTCAGATTGTTTGTTGTCAAATTTGATATCTACTACTTTTTCAGGATAGGCTAAAAGTTTGTCTTTGAGTGTTCCAACGGCATTGAAGTGATAGCTTGAAATATCAACACGAATTGTTGTACTTTCATACGCCTCTAAGTCATCGAATATCAAGGCGGCTTTTTTGTCTTGAGCAGACAAGAAGGTGCATAACGAAAGGCATAAAAATATAACGGCTGTAAAAGTTGTTTTCATTAGTTAGTTTTTTGTGGATTGCAATAATGGTGTTATGGAATAGCAAAAAGGAACAATGGGTAGAATTATATTTTATTTAGCGAATAGTGAGTTTTTTGAAGCTTGTTTGCTTAGAGGCATAGATGATTTTGACGGTATACAATCCTTGGGGAACGTTGGCTGCCTCTACAGCTACAAGTTGGTTGTTTTTAACGGAGAACGGTAGTTGAAATTGTTTGCCTGCATTGTCGTATAAAACAACCGCTTCAATAGTTGAAGCTTGCGCACTTTGTATGTTAAATCTATTTAGTGCAGGATTGGGATAAACAATCGTTTGACTTGATTCGAAAGTTCTGTTTATGGCAACAATCGATGAATAATTAATTTTATTTTGATGGTCAACCATCCTAAGACGATAATAGACGGTACCCGCAGCAATTTCTTCATCGAGGTATTGGTAATCGTTCACAGAGGGATTCCCTTTTGGTTCGATCGTTTGAATGGGAAAGAAAGAATAACCGTTCGTTGATTTTTCTAAAACAAAATGATTCAATTCATGATCGGAACCTGATTGCCAACGAATAAGATTGGCTTTGTCCTGACGGGTAGCAGTAAATTGATTTAATTCGGTAGATAGTATAATTAAACAACTAGCCGGGTCGCAATTGCATTCGAATAAATGGCCTTCGGGATTTGTATTAAAAACTGACCACTGATTGGGGTAGTTGTATCCTGTGGGGACAACCGCTGAGGTACCGTCAAAATTATTCAATCCCATAATTCCCGCTCCACTGTTCCAACCAAAACACACTGGTTTATCCTCAAGATGAATTTCGATATTATTAGAGGTTTCGTACAGCATTACTTGTCCCGAAAAACTATTAAACGTGCAAGAAAACATAGATACAGAGGCATATTTAGCAATAAAAACCCTATTCGGGGCCGTCCCTATAGTAATGGTTCGGACGGTTCCTCCTGAGTTAGGGTTCATATCCTGCCAAACACCAAGAATTGCATTTTGAGGTGCATTGTTTGCGTTGGGAATGGGACTATTTATAGACCAGGCAGAATAATTACTTGGAGCTACTTCATTTCCATTGTGAGTAGAATAACAGCCTGGGAAAATGAGGTATCCATTGGAGGAAACCATGACATCTTGATAAACGACACCATCAAAACAGAAGTCGAAACCTAAAGGCGAGAAACTAGAGGCATAGTTATCGTCCGAAAGCGTTAATTGATTGCCGGTAAAATAGCTGTCGGGACTGTAAGGGATACTCGCATGGGAATAATTAAGATTACAATCAGGACTCGAGGGGTTAAGGCCACAAGGTGAATTAACACAGATGTCGAAGGAAGTATTAATACCTACCGAACTATAGGTGTAAACACGAACAAAATAGCTGTCACCTATGGTCAATCCACTATAACTACTATTGTTGGGGTCGCTGCAGCCAATACTCGTAAGAGCATTGCAAGTTCCTGAAAAGACCTCATGCACCATATCGGTGGTGCCTGTAGCATTAAGTATACTCACATTTTGTTCTGGTGCTATTGCTGTAAATTGAAACCAAACATCATCGTCAGCTGTACCTAGGCAGCCAAAAAAAGAAGCGGTTGAACCTACACAATAGCCGCTAGTGGTTAGGTCGCAGGATGCATCAGGGTTGACATCTACAGATGTAGCAAAACAAGGTTCGTCGTTGGCTGGCGGCGGCGGTGGAGTACCGACACAAACATCAAAGGTGCTATTTTGACCGGGTAGACCTGTCCAGGTATAAACGCGTATAAAATAGGTGTTGCCAGGTATCAAGCCATTTACGACTGAATTGTTCAAATCATTACAAATAAGTGCTGTTCCGGTAGCGCTACAAGTACCTGCGTAAACCGCATGATACATATCAGTGGTCGATCCTGCAATATTCAAAATATCTACATAATGGGTGGTATTGGTTGCGACAAATGAAAACCATACATCATCATCATCGGTGCCAAAACAGGCATTACTATTGAACGAAGCGGTAGCATTTAAAACAGTACCTGAACTTACTGAAGCACAGTTCTGGTCTGGATTGACAATTACCGGCGTAGCGCAGCAGGCTTCATCGTTCGCTACGGGTAGTGCAGAACAAGGGCAGGGTGGGCAATTAGGGCCGCCGCAATCAATGCCTATTTCTAGACCATTCAGAATTCCATCCGTACAGCTTGCACAGCTATTGCAAAAGACAGAGGCTTCCCAACCGGGGTTTTGAACCGATCCATCACTAATCCATTCAAACGTTAAACACCCTCCCGAAGAACTCACTGTTCCAGGAGAATTAACTCCCCCGTAGGTGCCTATTATAGGGGCACTTGTATTTGGTCCGTCGTAAATAGTGAGGAAGTCGCAACAGGCTTCAGTCCTAAACATCAGAAAGTTGATATAGATACAATCGCCCGGACTATTCGAGCAATAGGTTTCTATGATGTTTTCATTATTATTATAATCTCCTCCTGGTCCACCCGAGTCATAAATATTGGCCGAACAGGTAGTTAGGTTGCCGGTGCCTATTGGTTGTGCTAAGAGAGGGTTAACAGTTGTTAATAAAACAAATAATAAGGTCAAAAAACAAAAAGTTGTTTTTTGTGTAGGGAGTAAAATTGAGGTCATAGTGTACTGATTTAAACTAACCTAAAGAATAGTTTGTGGGTTTTAAGGTTAGATTGTCTATTCATCAGAATAAACAAAATCAGCATTTTTGGTGATTGTGGTACGAAAAGGTAAGGAGTTCTGGGAAACAATACAGTAAGTAAAATTCGGGAATGTCTAAATCTAATTTATGATTACTTAGAATCGACAATTACAGTAAACAGGGGGAATTGTTAAGATTTTTGAAATTAACAATAATGCTTGAAAACTAAAAATTTAAACTGTTTAATTTTGAATATATCTATTTTACAGACATAAAAATTGCAATAACTTTGATTCAGGAGAATATTTATTATGAATAAAGGGTAATCTGCTTTGCTATTTAAAGAGCTTCCAATTCCCCAATACTGCTTTTGGTATTCAAATAATCAACTAGCTAATAATCAATGAATAATTAACCTTAATTTAATATGTTTTAGCTTCATTAAATTACAAAAATTTTATTTTTTTTTTGTAATTTAGGGGCATCATCTAAAAGCTCAAAAATTTGATCAAACAGAATCCCCATTTTATTTGTTAGTCTTAAATTTTACTGGATGAAGCACTTATACGCGTTTTTGTTACTAATCCCTTATTGCTTGTATAGTCAAGTAGCAATTATTAACGAATGCTCTTCAGACCCCTCTATGTTTGACGGTTCAGGAGGCGAATTTATCGAATTATATTGCCCTCCGGGAGGCGCCTGTGATATCAGTTGTTGGGTTGTCAGCGACGGACAAGGAATTGTTACAATTCCCGACGGGACCATTATGTCAGCAGGAAGTTTTTACCTTATAGGGCACGCTCCTAGTCTAAATTGTGATAGCTGCGATTTTTTTGGTATATCGCTTGACTTGAATACAGCCACTTGTAATTGTTTGAACGGAGGTTCTTACGGAACGGGCATTGATGGAAATGATGCTCTTGTGCTTGGACGTTTTGGCAACGCTGGAGAATTAGTATTGCTGTACAATAGTTTAGGGGTTTTGCTCGAAAGCTGGAGCTTCGACAACGCCGTTGCTGCTTATCTACCTAGCGGTGGACTCATTAGTGGTGCTTCTGTTGCTGCTTGTCCTGCTATAATTACCAACATACCTGCTGCCGATAGTTCGATCATTACCGATATCGGAGCAAACTGTTTAGGTTGTAATACTTCCTATGCTCGAGTGTCAGATGGAGCTACTACTTGGATAACTGACAATCATCCTACTCCAGGTGCTTCAAACTTAAACAACGGAGACAATGCCTTCGAATACCAATTTAGTATAGATGGTGGTCTTTGGCAAACAATTCCCAAAACAAGTGTATCAAATATAGACAGCTATCGAGACACTTTTTGCATGGGAGATAGTATTCGATTCAGAGTTCAAATAGAAAATTATCAGCATGCAGTACTAGAAGTTTTTGATTCTTCTGGTCGTTATGGTTCCTATTTTAGGTCTTCAGCTACAGGTATCGTTGCTTGGTCAACTATCGAGGGTTTGGCAACTGCTTTGAGCGATACGCTTCGTTTGGTATCTCAATCGGTACCGGTAAATACGGGTAATAATTATTATACCTTACAATGGTCTGATTTTAAAAATGGATTAGGTAGTTTTTCGTCGAATAGTAGTAATGAATGTTATGAACGAATGAATTATACCTTAGTACGTCATCAGATGGTTGATTCGGCTACTATAGTATGCACGGATCCTTCGAGTGGTATTTCTCAAGTAACTGCCTATCCAATTGGTGTCGATGGTTTTGGTACCGATGTATTTTATGTTCTTTATGATGATATTGGCGACCTTAGCAACCCGATAGATATTAATCAATCTGGATTGTTTCAGTTATCCTCTGTGGCATTAGTCGCTTACTATGTTGAAGTTCAAGGGCTTTGTAACGAAGTAATTGCCCAAGATTTAGGCGCCTTTTGTCTGGCAATTCAACCCTGTCCACAAATCGATACCAGTTATTTTTTGATGAACAATAATCCTTGTGGTTTGAGTTCATCTGCGGTATATGTCGAAGATTTTGAAAACGGAACGGCAGCATATAGTACTTCGATTGCAGAATGTTCGGATGGTTCCGAAGATTACTTTACGAATACTGATGGTACTAATATTGCTGCAGCCATGGTATATAATGGCGCCTCCGGCAACTATTTTGCAGCTTCCGATATTGACGGTGCATGTGGTGGGGCTGCATCACCTACGGGAGAATCCCTAATCATCAGCGGGATTGATATTTCTAGCTGTACTTCTGTAAGTATACAAATTGATGCAGCCGAAGACGATGATGGCGCTAACGAAGATTGGGATGGTAGCGATTTTGTGCACATAGATGTAAATATTGATGGTGCTGGATTTATTCCTGCGCTGTGGTTTGAGAGTCAAACGACAACCTTCAATACCGAACCCCTTCTAGATACTGATTTTGACGGTTTAGGAGATGGCCTGGCATTAAGCAATACATTTCAAACCTTTGTAAGTGCTGTTCTAGGTTCGGGCAGCACGCTAGATATCCGTATTACTATAGCATTGGATGCAGGCGATGAAGATATTGCCCTCGACAATATTACGGTTTTGTGCGTATCGACGGATACTTGTCAGGCTTGCCCCTATGATACCCTTACTTTTGGTGTTGACGGTACCAACTTACCTAATGGAGGTTTGATAGAATGGTACTACGACACCTTAGTGGATTTTTCTCCTTATCTAGGGGAGGGTACGTGGGTTGGTACAACGGTAATTCCACCTGTTTTAAGTTGTGCTTCATCCTCCTTGGTGATTAATGAAATTATGTATCGGCCTGCAACTAATAATGGTCAAAACCCTAACACGGGAGAAATGATTGAATTGTTAGGGCCTCCGGGGATGAATATTGGCTGTTTTGTAATTACCGACGGAGACTGGACAATCACAATTCCGCCAGGTACTGTTATTCCTCCTGATGGTATTTTTACTATTGGAAATGATAATGTTCATGGGGCAGGTACCTTTGATTTAGATGCTGAAAGTTGCGCTTGTTTTACAGAAGCCCCCGGAGGCGAAGGTCTCCTTATCTTTACCGACGGCGGGGAATACGTAGCTATTTTTGATGGCGCAGGTACTTTTGTTCAAGGCGTTATTTTTGGCAGCCCAACTGCAGGCAACCTTCCGCCAAATGGCGCTACAACTGTTGGCGGTGTGGTACCTACTATTGGCATTTCAGGTTGCCAAAGTTCGGTTACGATTCCACCTTCTTCTGTGTTTGAAACGGCTCCAGGTGGGGCAGCCACCGGTACTTCCTTGATAAGAAGCCCTGATGGAACTGGCGCATGGACAACACAGTCAGGTGGCAGCATAAACAGTTGCAATCTTGCAGTACCTCCTTTACCAATTCCCGAATTTGATTATGAGGTTCCATTAGAAGCTTGTAATCAAACCAGAATTTATAAGGGAGTCATTGTTCCACACCCAAATACGGCAGCTTGTCCAAACGCCGATCCTTCTGCGATGACCAAAGAATATATCGTTGAAGTGATCTGTCCTTCAGCGCTACTGCAGGGAGATAGTGCATTTTGTGCCGCAAACCTTCCTATTGATTTACCGGTAACGACCAATAATGTGGCCTCGGGTACCAGTCTTGATTTTATTTATACGGTAGACGGTGTTATTGATACCCTCAGTACAACGGTATCGGATGGCAGCTTTACTTTTAGTCCAACAAGTACAGCTGTCTATGCCGGAGTAGAAATAAAACCTCAAGGAAGCTGCGCAGGTCCGGTCGACAGCAGTGTTCAGATTACTATTATTAATACACCTAATGCGCCTGTATTACCATCTCCTATAATTGTTTGTGAAGGGGATACTGCGCTAATAGCCCCCTCAGGAGCCCCATTGTACGACTGGTCTTTGTTTGCCGATTTTTCAGTTATAGATACGAAGAGTGCTGAGTATCTTATGGTAGCCCCCGATTCGGTTTATGTACGATCCATCAACACCGACAGTGCTGCTTCAGTCTTTTGTATGGGGCCTGCTGTAGGTATAGAAGTTTTGACAGAGGTATGTGATGTCATAATTTTATCGAATGAATTATTCACCTTTGAGGCCCAAAAAATAAAGGATAAAGGGCAGTTGGATTGGGTTTACGAGTCGTTCAATGAGGCATCTAGCTTTGTTTTAGAGAGAAGTAAGGATGGTATTTATTTCGAATATCTAGCCGATGTAGCGTTAACGGAATCAACTCATTATAGCTATATCGATCAAACACCATTAATAGGTTGGAATTATTACCGATTGCAATATCCAGTTGCATTAGATGGAGTTCAATACAGCGCTATTCGTGCCCTTAACTTTGATGATAAATCCCAAATAGAGGTTTATCCAAGCCCAAGCAATGGTCTTGTTCATGTTAATATCAATACTTCGGAACATCAAGCTATCAAAATTAAGGTATACGATAATATTGGTGCAATCTTACTGCAAACTGAATTAGAAAAAGGCAAAACAACATATGCTGTTAATCTATCTGAAATGGCAGCTGCGGTCTACTTTATCACTGTTGAACTCAATAGCAGTACACATCATTATAAAGTAATCAAGCAATAAAAAAAAGAGGTCTTTCATAAGACCTCTTTTTTTTAACACGATTTGTTAGCCACATTTACTATGCCCACAACTCTTGCAATTCAAACATCCTTCTTCATAAACCAAGGAGGGTTCGTTGCATTCTGGGCATTCATTAGAAGGTGGTTTTGTACCATCTGGAATAAACTTTTTGAGCGATCGTACCACTCCTTTTTTCCAGGTATTGAGGGTCTCATCGTTGAGGTGTAAGTTTTCGACCATATTGACTACAAAACTAAGCGGCATGCCATGGCGCAATACCCCCGAAATAAGTTTAGCATAGTTCCAGTATTCCTCATTGAAAGTTCTCGAAAGCCCTTCTATAGTTGTTTTGTAGCCTTGGCTATCTTCATATTGGAAGTCATACCTAGATTTGCCATCATCCGATTTTTTTTCAAAACCCATCCTTTCTCTACAAAGGATAAAATTTGGAAAGACTCTTCGGCACCTCCTGTGAAAATTTCATAAGGTCGACCGTCTAACAATCCTATGACAGCAATCCATTTAGCGTCCTCATTAAAAAATTTGACGACTTCAGCTTCTAGTTTGTCTGGGCGTTTTGGGGCTTTTGTTTCCAAAAACTTACTAATAATCTCTTCTTCATTTTCTTTTTTATCGGCTATCAATACACCGCTGCGTGACCCATCCCGATAGACCGTAATTCCTTTACATCCACTTTCCCAACCGGTCATATATATTTTGCTTACCATCTCTTCTGTACAATCATTGGGTACATTGACCGTAACACTGATAGAGTGGTCTACCCATTTTTGAACGGCCCCTTGCAGACGAACTTTTTCGAGCCAGTCGACGTCGTTTGCCGTCGCTTCAAAATAGGGCGATTTAGCAATTATTGATTCAAGACCAGTTTCAT
>CAJQQM010000030.1 GCA_905480485.1 uncultured Aureispira sp. | reverse complement strand
ATTGCATCGTCAACATCAACGTTTTTTTTATATGAAATCATTCGTCTTATTCATTTTATTACCCTTTTTTAGCTTATCTCAAAACTATCAAAAAACATTAAAAGCCGATAAAGAATGGGATATTTGTGAACCAATTGGAATGGGCGCAATGCAAAATACGCGCTATACAATAAGTTGTGACACAACAATTCTATCAAAAACCTACTATAATATTTATTCCATAAGCTATCAAAATCCTAGTCCTTCGTTTACTTTAACGGGTTTTGTGCGAGAGGACACCCTTGCACAGAAGCTTTATTTTTTAGACAGCAACGCTGTTCAAGAGGAATTAATTGTAGACTATAGTCTCGGTGTCGGAGACAGTTTTATGTACAGAAACAACAACTATGAAGTTGTTTTGATTGATACACAATTTATCGCTTCTGGTGTCCGAAAAGTAATTCATTTTGAAGGAATGGGCACGGGTCCCTATCTCAGATTTATAGAAGGGGTGGGTAATGGCTTTTGGGGCATTGCGAACAATCACATAGGTTGGGGCGGCGGAGAAGCCGTATGTTCTGTCCTTGATAATTCTTCCTACAGCTGTGCTTACATTCTACCGGTCTACTCCTTAGAGGATGCATTAGAACAATCTAGGGTATATCCTAATCCTTTTAGCACTTCTTTTACAATCGACATCAAAACAAGGCATCCTTCTCAAGACTATCTAGGAATAGTTTATACTTCCTACGGGAAAAAAGTAGCTACCTTGAGCCTCTACAACCAAAAGGAGATCGACTTAAAACAGCTAGCTACTGGTATCTATTATTTGAAAATACCAGGATTTAAGCCTATCAAATTAATCAAACAATAGTGGCTTTACTATGCTTTTATTTTACGGTATTAACTTGAAAATGCTTACATCTTGCGAATTATTAGCCTAGCTATAGATATTCTTTGTAGCAAAAAATTAATCATTAGCCCAAAATCATATTGCGATAAAGACAATTCGCCTGTTGAACATCTTGCTACTTGTGTCTGTATTAACGACTATCATCCTGCCATCTAGTTTTGCTCAAAGAGCAATCCCACAAGCTAACTTCAAATTAGTTTTATTTGCAAAGCAGCTTAAATCAATATCCACCCTAAATTAGGCGCATTAAGCAGGACTGTTTTTTAATTTTATCAACAGAATAGCTCTCTGAAAGTCCAATTACTATAAAAATAATAAATTTATACTAAGAAATCATGAGTTGCACATATAATTCTGATTATCAAAACAATAAAAAAAATTACTATTGATTCAATCTAAAATCATCTTTCTTATCGCAGCGTATAATGCCGTCTAATTTGACCATTAACAGTTAATGGCTTATCATTTGAATTCCATGATTTATTTATATTAATAAAATGACAATCATGAAATTTACTTATTCTTTCTATGCTAAACAAATATTGGCTTTACTGTGCTTTTATTTGGGTTTTTTACAAACTGTTGATGCTACTCATGCTGTTGGTGCAGACTTAACCTATCGATGTATCAGTAACAACAACTACGAGGTTTTTCTACGTTTTTATCGAGATTGTGGCGGTACTACGGCGCCTTCTAATCCAAGTATATCGATTGCAGGTTCTAGTGGTTGCAGCTCGGTTGCATCCACTTTAGCGCTCAGCTTAGTATCCTCACAAGAAGTTTCTCAAGTTTGCTCCGGCTCATCTACTAGTTGTTCAGGAGGAAGCATTCAGGGAACACAGGAGTATTTATATTCGGCACAAGTCGTCTTGCCAAGCGGCTGTAATTTTTATACCTTGAGTTTTGAACTCGCTGCTAGAAATGCAATCATCACCAACTTAGTAAATCCAGGTAATGCAGATATTTACATTGAGACAAGCATCAATACAGCATTGGCCCCTTGTAATAACTCACCAGAATTTAATAATATACCGGTATTGTATGGTTGTTCCAATCAACAGATTCTGTTCAATCACGGATCTTTTGATGCAGATGGCGACTCTTTAAGTTTTAGTCTGATCAATCCAAAACAAGGAGGTGGAGCTAATATTCCCTTTGTTAGTGGGTTAAGCCCGACCTATCCCCTCAACTTAGTTTCGGGTACAACTTTCCAATTTGATAGTTTAAATGGTCAAATGACCTTTACGCCTTTAGCTTCGACAGGACAAGTAGCGGTAATATCTGTTTTGATTGAAGAGTTTAGAAATGGGCAGAAAATAGGTTCAATCGTACGGGATTTACAAATAATCGTTTTGACAAATTGTAACGGCTCAAGTTCTGTTGTAAATAGTGTCAGCCCTAGCTTGGGGACAATAAACAATAATATTATTCAATTTTGTGGCGGAGGGGCTTTATCCATTAATTTTGGAATATCAGACGCAGATGCTGCAGACGTATTAACGGCCACTAGCGATATAAGTTCGATCATTCCTGGTGCTACCGTTTCGGTGAGTGGAAGCAACCCGATTAATTTGCAGATTAACATCCCTACCCCAACACTTTCAAACGGGAGCTACCCATTTTCTATTACAATCAATGACGGAGGATGCCCAATTCCTAATGTTCAGATAATCGGTTATTCTTTGGTGGTTAATAACAACCCTCCTACCGTAATTATCAATGCGAGTGTAGACAGTCTATGCGAAGGTAATCCCGTAACGCTGACCGCATCGGGTGCAAATACACTGACTTGGGATAACGGTCTTACGAACGGGCAACCGTTTGTACCGTCAAGTAGCAATACCTATACGGTGGTAGGAACGAGCAACAGTTGCTCAGATACCGCATCCGTAGCTATAGTTGTTAAACCTAAGCCAATTTTAAATATAAACGCCTCCAATAATTCTATCTGTTTGGGAGAGTCAGTGAGTTTGACGGCTACAGGTGCAAGTATCTACGCCTGGAACAATAATATCAGCAATGCGATACCCTTTAGTCCCCTAAGTAGTAGTAGTTATACCGTAGTGGGCACCGCCGACGGTTGTTCCGACTCCGCATCAATTAATATTGCAGTAAATGCGTATCCAACAGTACAAATTATTGCAACAGATACAACAATTTGTTCAGGCAATGCAGTCAACCTAACCGCAATTGGAGCCAATTCGTACAATTGGAGTACAGGATTAGCTAACGGGGCAAACTATATTCCCACAACTAGTGGCACGTTGAGTGTGGTAGGAACGAGTAACGGTTGTTCGGATACTGCATCTATACTCATTAACGTAAACGCTAGCCCATCGGTCATCATAAATTCTAGTGCAACATCCCTCTGTATCGGAGATTCTCTAACCCTTGTGGTATCAGGAACCGCTGCCAATTACACTTGGAATAATGGAGTTAGTAATGCAACTCCATTCGCACCTGGAATTACGACAACCTATACTGCTACCGGGGTCGCCAACAATGGTTGTATCAGTACGAACCAAACTACTATCATCGTTAATTCTTTGCCAAATGTTACCGCCAATTCTAGCCAATCTATCCTTTGTCAGGGCGAACAAGTAAGCTTGACGGGTGGAGGTGCGCTCAACTATAGTTGGAACAATGGCGTTAGCAACGGAGTCCCTTTTAGCCCGAACAGCAGTGCGACGTATCAGGTGGAAGGAACCGATATAAATGGTTGTCGTGACACGGCCTCTGTAACTGTCAGTTATTTTAATACGCCCCCTCCGGCAGCTTCTATAAATACATCATCGAACCAACTATGCCCTGGCACTACAGCACTACTAACGGGTAGCCTTGCCTCGGGTGAAACAATTGAATGGTTTCGAAACGGTAACCTGATAGCGGGGGCTAATGCAGCTATTTATTCTACCAATTTAGCGGGCACTTATTATAACAGGGTAACGAATTCAAATGGATGTACAACTTCATCTAGCACCGAAACGATATCCACACTGTCGCTTCCCAACTCCGCCGGGAACATTGCAGGTATCACTACGCTGTGTTATGGGGAACAAGAAAATTATTCCATATCTACAGTGGGTAGTGCTAGTAGTTATAACTGGTCAATTATACCCAGCAATGCAGCTTCTATTAGTGTTGGACAAGGCAGTAATACAGTCAAAGTGAACTGTCAGAATATAGATTTTCAATTACGCGTTACACCAATTAACAGCTGTGGCACCGGTGGTTCATCGACGATAAACGTTGATATGGACAATAGCTTCCCCTGTGATGATATTTCTTTCGCTGCCAACATTTCAAATATTTGCGAGGGAGAAACAATTGTTTACTCTAATTATTCAAACCCAAATGCAGTAGTAGGCTTGACAGCTAACTGGACCTTCGGTTCAGGTGCTTCGCCCGCTACAGCCGTTGGCAATGGCCCTCACACAGTTACTTACAACAGCCCGGGACTTAAAACCGTGCGCTTAGATTATGTCGACTTTTTTGGAAACGTAATCTTTAGTAAATCTTATGCAGATTATATCAATGTTCTCAATATTGCTTCCTGTTCACAAGTATCTATCCAACTAACAAAGTCTACGAATATCGAATGTTATCCCAACCCTACTGAAGATAGAGTTCAAATAAACATAGAGAACCCCAAAAGCGGAACTATTGAAATTACTAATTTGCAAGGGGTGCAGCTTCACAAAGATGCATTCGAAAACAAACAAAATTTTGATTTGTCGTTCAAGGAATTTCCAACTGGACTCTATTTAATATCGATCAAAACAAGGCATAAATCCTATATATCAAAAGTACTCAAAACAAATTAAACTATTAATGGTTTGTATATAGTGTTAGGTGCAGTTTGGCAAGTCGTCAAGCTGCCCTTTTTTTTGATAAAAAAA
>CAJQQM010000029.1 GCA_905480485.1 uncultured Aureispira sp. | reverse complement strand
GAAGGGGTCACACCTTTAACCATTCCGAACAAAGAAGTAAAGTCCTTCAGCGCCGATGGTACTGCCCTAGGGTGGGAGAGTAGGTCACTGCCTTCTTTTTTTTATTACAATATCTTTAAAGAGCGATAGTATCCGTATGGGTAGTATCGCTCTTTTTTTTTAGGAGTATTTACGACACTACTGTATAATTGTAGATTCTAGTTTAATTAATTAATAGTGGCTTTTTGCTTGCTAACTATTTAATAGGATCCCCAAAAAAAACTATTCAACTCTAAGAGCTGAATAGTTTATTGTTTAGTCATGGTTGATTTTTTTGCAATAACTTTAATAAAAGGCAAATAGGTTGACCGTGTTTGCACACAGTCAACCTTTAAAATTAGCCTTGATACGAGGTTATCGCAATCTATTTTTCGATTAAGCCAGAGAGTTGCATAGCTCTAATCATTCTTGTAACTCCGATTCCACCGCCTGAGCGTGGGAAAAAATCTAGGTTTAAAAATTCCTCTAATTCGGCTTCAACACGTTCTTGTCCAAACATATCAAACAAACGTTGGGCATATTTTCCGTCCTCGATACTGTAAAATGTTTCTTTCATTTCTGTTGGACTACAACTTCTTTCTGCCGAACCTATAGTTTCCATTCCGTGCATTAATACGTCTACTTTTTCAGAAATCTCAGGATTTTCAGTATTACGCTTCATGTTCCAAAATGGACTAGTGTATTCCGGGAAATCAGTTAAGAAAAAGGCTGCACCGTAATCTTTACCAATCTGTTCTTCGTCAGAATTTTCAAGTTCTTTTACACCGTACATTTTAGCGACTTCCTCGTACTTGCCTTTAGGGAAATTATCAGCTTTCCCAAACCCAAGGTATTCCAAAAGTTCAGCTTCAATTTTAATCAAAGCGTCGATTCCACCGGGTAATTCAAATTCAAACATAGGAAAAATAATACAATGACGACCGTCTACAGGATTTGGTTCATTACGATAAGATGTAGATACGCAAAAATAACCAGGCACATCTGGCTTGCATAGTAGTTCGTACTCTAACCACATTTGTCCTGTTTGTGGTAGTGGCCAAACCTGACCATGGTAATTGTAACTTGCAATTGTTTTTGGATCTTCACAAGCCGCCATGATACTCAAACGGTTTTGTGTGTGGACTTCTAGGAAACCTTTTTCCAAAAAAAAGAGCCTCATTTTGTTAACGACTTGCGAAAATAAATGAGGCTCAATGAGTGGAAATAATGAAGATTCGGTTCGTTTCTTCTCTAAGATTGCCAGAGGCGGATTCTCAACCATGATAGTGTAAATTTAAGTGTTAAAAATATTTGTTTTCGACTAAATTGGACGCAATGTAGGGTGGAGATTTAGATTTAAAAGAATTTAATAATTTTATTAACATTTATTTAACAAATAGATATATATGTCATGTGTACTATTAATTATTCATTATTATTTCTAAATATCACTTTTTACTACATCTGTTTATTCTTGTTTTTAACGTTCAATTAAATTATATAGTACTAATAAATAGCATTATATATATTTGTTATATATTATATGTATATAAAAAAAATTAATTACTTTGAAAAGTTCAATTCCATCGGATATAATTTGAAATTATTTAATTTATTATAAAGGCTAATTGTTTTATTATTTTTTTTAGGTTTATTTTTTGTTTTTTAAAAAGTAGTTTTAGAGATTTATTCAAAAGCATCAATTTTTTTTCAGATTATTTTACGATTTTCAAAAAGATTTTAGATTATTAGTGTTTTTTGTAAGAGTATGTTTACAAATAGCAGCGATTATTAAAAAGTTGGGAGGGTAATTTTTTGATTTAAATAATATTGAATTACCTTTGCGGCAGCTAATTAGAATCCGATAAAGGTTTTTTTAATGTACCTAACTTGAATCAAATGATGAATAAAAAAGATTTAGCACTCAGACTGTTTGACCTTGGAGTATTACAATTTGGTGAATTCACGCTTAAGAGTGGTCTTCAATCCCCATTTTACCTTGATTTTCGACGTATTGTAGCCTATCCCGATATTTTGAAAAGTATCAGTGAGCAACTTTGGGACATATCATCCAAGCTTGAGTTTGATCACTTATGTGGGGTGCCTTATGCGGCTTTATCAATAAGTTCAACAATGGCTGTCCTTAACTCTAAGTCGATGATTGTCAAAAGAAAAGAAAAGAAACGTCATGGGACAAAGAAAATGGTGGAAGGTATCTACAAACAAGGAGATTCTTGTTTAGTCATTGACGATGTAATTAGTAGCGGTATTTCGATGAAAGAAACACTAGAGGCCCTAGAAGTAGAAGGCCTTGAAATTAAGCATGTTTTGTCAATTGTTGACCGTATGCAGGGAGGGGCATTGCTATTGAACGATTATGGATATAAAGTACATACCGTTTATACCATAAGAGAAATTTTAGAATATATGAAAGAGGGCGGTAAAATTAACGCCAAACAATATACCGATACTTTAGTTTTTATCGAAACCAACCGTATTGATTTCGAACAAGTTAGAGCCCGTAGAGAACAGGCCGTTTCTTACAGCTACAAAAAAATTGGAAAAGAAGCGATGCACCCTGTTGCCAAAAGATTGGCTAAAATTGTGCAATCTAAAAAAACAAATTTATGTTGTTCGGGTGATGTCAAAACAGCTGCAGAGTTGTTAAAATTAGCTGATGCAGTTGGGCCCAATATATGCATGCTAAAGACGCATACTGATAACTTAGCGGATATTTCTCCTGAAGTCATTAAAGAGTTAAAATCACTTTCTGAAAAACATAATTTTTTGATTTTTGAAGACCGTAAATTTGCAGATATCGGGCACATCGTTATGCAACAATTTACAGCAGCGCCCTTAAGTATATCAGATTGGGCTGATGCTGTTACGGTGCATGTTGTTGCCGGGTCATCGAGTATAGAAGCCCTGAAAGCGACAGGGAAACTAGACACAACAGCTCTAATTGTTGTCGCAGAAATGTCGACAAAAGATACTCTAACGAGCAAAAAGTATACATTGAAAGCTATAGATATAGCAGAGGACCACAAGGATGTAGTTCTTGGAACTGTTTCTCAAAACTATCGATCGGATAACCCAGGTATCATGATGTTAACACCTGGTATTAATACCGATCGCAAAAAAGACGGCATGGGTCAAACTTATAACCACCCAGACGAGGCTTTTTCTAAAAGAGGAGTAGACATCATGATTGTGGGTAGAGGTATTTACCAGGCACAAAATCCAAGATTGCAATCTGAGATATATCGTAAAATTGGATGGGAAAGTTATTTGAAGCGATATAACGAAGCTTAGTAAAAAAGCTATCTCCAAAAGAGATAGCTTTTTTTATTATTTACATCTATAGTATTAGTCAATTATTTCGAGTAGTGTGCGGTATGCAACGTATTTTCCTTGATAACGGCTATTGTGTTCTTTTTGTAAAGACGGACTATCATTGACGGTATACTGATGCAATGTTTTCATGTCTTTGCAAGTATATTGGATGGCATAGGTTATGCCGTCGCTTTCGTCTTGTCCCAATACTTTAGCTATTTGATTGCTTGTAAATTTACCTGTATTCATCACGTCGGGAATATGAATCGTTCGCATCCATTGTAACCAATCTTCCTGTACTTCCGTATTTATTTTTACGGTAACGTTATAAATAATCATGCCTTTGTTATGAATAATTTTATAAATAATTTTATATTAATGATGCTTGTTTCAGCTTCTTTGAATTCCGAAATAAATTTCTATTTTTAATTCCAATTACACAAGTTTAATGGTATTTTTGTTAAATGCACGTTAAATACAACAGTTTGTTGTGTATTATTTTTAATAGTGGTATAATATTCAATCAATGTCTTTTAAGCATCTTTTTTAAGCGCCCCTTTATTCACAATCAATACTATCTGATCCAATATGGCAAAAATGATTTTTAATAAAAAATACACCTTTGTATTAGCTATATCATGTGTTCTCTTTTTAGCCTTTCAAAAAGCTAATCCTGATTACCCTAACAAAGAATCACTTTTGATGGATGTAGTTTTACAAAGCCTCGAATACAATCATTATACAGAAGCTAAAGTAGATAATGCCCTATCCGAAAGAGCTTTTGATATTTACCTAAAGAGAGTGGATTTAGGTAAGCGTTATTTTTTGCAAAAAGATATAGATGCTTTTTCTAAACACAAAAAGAATTTAGACGATTATGCTAAAAATAAAGATTTTAGCTTTTTTGATCAACTCAATCAAATTAGAGACAAACGAGTAGCACAGACAAAAAAATATTATCAACAAATTTTGTCAAAGCCGATGGATTTTAAGGCTGAGACTACAGATTTTGAAACCAATACCGATAAAATTAAGTATGCAACAACAGACGCTGATTTAAAAGATCGTTGGGAAGAGATGTTAAAATACCGTGTAATGCTTGATTTGTACACCAAGATTAAACGACAAGATAAAGCCAAAGAAGAAAACGATACCTCCTTTAATCATAAATCTTATGAGTTACTCGAAAAGAGTTCTCGTGAGAATATTCTAAAGCAATTCGATCGTTTGTACAAGGATATAGAAATGGAGGATAGGGATGATAAGATAGCAGGCTATGTTAATACTATTGCTAATGTTATGGAACCGCACACAGGTTATTTCCCACCGCTGGAAAAAGAAAATTTCAACATTCGTATTTCGGGTAAGTTAGAGGGAATTGGTGCGCAACTACGACAAGAAGATGGGTATACCAAAGTTGTCCGTATTGTGCCTGGGTCAGCATCTTTTAGGCAAGGAGATTTGGAAGTAAACGATTTAATCATCAAAGTAGGTCAAAAAGAAAAAGAGCCGGTAGATATCGTTGACATGAAAATGGATGATGTTTTGCCACTTATTCGAGGCGAAAAGGGAACTGAAGTGCGCTTGACTGTTAAAAAGTCGGATGGCACCATCAAGGTAATTCCTATTGTCAGAGATATTGTTGTACTAGAAGAAAGCTATGCTAAGTCAGCAGTTATTGAACACAAGAAAAATAAAAATAAAGTTGGTCTTATTGATTTGAGATCTTTTTACGCTGATTTTCAGGATCCTAGAGGAAGACGTTGTTCGAGAGATGTAAAACGAGAAGTTCAAAAATTGATAGCAGAAGGCATTGACGGAATTATTATTGATTTAAGATTTAACGGCGGTGGTTCTTTAAGGGATGTAGTAGATATGAGTGGTCTTTTTATTCCTACAGGGCCAATTGTACAAGTCAAAAGCAGGGATGGACGACCTCGTTCTCTTGAAGACAGAGACCCTAGTGTTTTGTACGAGGGGCCTTTAGTTATTTTAGTCAATTCTTTTTCTGCATCTGCTTCTGAAATTATGGCCGCAGCTTTGCAAGATTATGGAAGGGCGATTATTGTTGGGACATCTCCATCTACCTTTGGAAAAGGTACTGTACAACGCTTTTTTGATTTAGATGCTGTTGTTCCCGAACGTTATAAAGATTTAGGTGCCCTAGGTTCTATGAAAATAACCATTCAAAAATTCTTTAGAATTAACGGAGGTTCAACACAATTAAAAGGCGTTATTCCTGATATTATTTTGCCAGGCGTCTACAGCTACACAGATATAGGCGAAAAAAAGGAAGACTTCCCCATGCCTTGGACAGAAATAGAGCCAGTTTATTTTAAGCAAAATAAGATTAAGAAACTGGACAAAATCATTAAAAAAAGCGAAAAAAGAGTAAAAGATAATGCCATGTTTTCGATGATTGATGAGCGTGCCAAATGGTTATTATCTTTACAAGAAGATACTGAAGTCTCTTTAAGTTTGGATAAATACAAAGAACAGCAGGATGATTTCAATGAGGCTTCGGAGAAATACAAGGATTTAAACAAGGATAGTCCGTTCTTAACTATCTTGCCACCTGCGGCAGATAGATCAACTTTAGAATCGGATACAATTCGAGCCAAAAGTATTGAGAATTGGCACAAGAACCTAAAGAAAGATCCTTACTTAGAAGAAGCGGTACAAATTGTATCCGATTGGCACTAAAAAATACCGACAAGCTTTTTGTTTGTCGGTTTTTTTTGGGCTTAGCCTTGCTTCATATCAAGGCATGATTCGCCTATTAAACCCTATGGTAATCTGACAATTTTAATTCTAGAATTCTTATCGATAAATATGAAGCTGTCTTCTTTTCGATTTTCGATTGTTTTCGCATAATTTTAATTCAAGCATTCTCGCTCTGTTAGCTATTGCGTTTGTTGTATATAAATGATTTTATAATTCGGTTTTATCGTTTTATAATATCAACTTAAATTTTAGTTGATTTAGGTAGTCTATGTTATTTGAATCAAAATCCATCTTTCGGGTTTTTGATAAGCTTTGCAGCATTTTCAATACTCAAAATTAGTTCATTTAGACCAAGTCTCAACTTTTATAATTTTAAGGCTGGTAGGTATGTATACCTATCAAATTAATTTTCTAATGAACTTTGAATGTTGAATACACTTTAATTCTAAAAATAGTCATTATATTCAACTATTGATTTTAGTTTAAAATAGCACATAAATGTCAAAATATACTCAGTTTTTACAAGAAGAACAGTTTCGTTTGCTCAACAAATTAGAGACGGATACCCAAGCGCAATGGGGTATAATGACAGCACAACATATGGTAGAACATCTTGGTTCTCTATATGTTTTTACACTCGGAAAAACTAAATTAAAAGCATTCTTTAGTCCAGAAAAACTACTGCGTAACTATCAATATTTAATTCAAAACAAACAACCTTTTCATACAAATGTTCGATTGCCAGGTCTTGAAAAACCATTAGCCCTAAGATATGCTAACCTAGATGACTCAATTACGGCATTAAAGTCGTTGGTCGATGCCTTTTATGCTTTTTTTAAAGATGATTTGAGCAAAAAAACATTACATCCTGCTGCTGGATTACTCCAATTCTCTGAGTGGGAATATATACATTATGCACACAGTCACCATCATTTATATCAGTTTAATTTGAGCCAAGACTCAAGCTTTACTAAACATCGATAAATGAATTTATTAAGCTCCCTTGTTTCGAAGTATAGTCTCCCCCTTCTAATGCTTTATCTTTGTCTTCTATTTGTAGGTTCTTTGTGGCCTAAACTTTCGCGACACTATCAAGAGGGTGAGATAAGTGCAGGTGTTTTTCCCAAGGAAGGGGATAATTTTAAGCTGATGAATATGCCAGCCGTCTATAAATATGAAAATGGGAAACGCAGAAAATATACCTCCGATACATCTTTTTATAATTACCCATCGAACCCTCCTTTCGATACTCCTTACGAATCTGGGGGCATCTTAATTTGTGACAAAGCAATTGTTTTCTCAATTCCAATGGGTGATTTTATGCCCTTTCAACCAGGTGGAGTCGCTTTAAAGTATCATCAAAAAAGTTTTCAAATGTCCTTTACAGAGGCCTTTTTCCGAAAAGATAAACTAAAACACTTTTTGGCCTATGCTTGTTTGGCCTTACTTTTTTTGCTGGTTTTAGACCGTTATAGTCCCTTTTCTTTTGCTATTCAAGGTATCTTAGTCCTTTGCATTGGTACATTTATCGGTGTAACTATAGAGTACCTACAGTTTGAATATATCCCCGGACGTGATAAAGAGTTACTAGATATGCTATTGAATGCAATTGGGCTGATCGCTGGAATAATTTTGTACAAACATATTTCAAAATCGAAGTTCAGATTCGGGTAGCTGTTCGAAGGGTGCATTTCTAAACGCTCTTTTTTGGGGGTAAGAACGAAGGGTATGTTTATGCCTGCCGGCAGCCAAAATTATAAAAATGCAAATAAGGTATATTTCAAAATAGAAAACAAAATCTGTATGGGCATCGTTACTAAAATATTGAAGTAACAGGATACCTGTATTAACGATGCACGTTATGACCGTTGGAATTAGGCCTAATAGCAAAGATTTCACACCCCCTTTATTATAATAATTAATAGCTGCAAATAGTGAACTGCATTGTATCAACAATAAAATAAATAGTATTAAAAGGGCCGGTAAAGCTGCCAAAGGTTGTTGTAAATGATTCATTAATGGATTAACCGCAATAATGAAGATGCTAATCAAAAAGAATGAAACTAGGGGGTAGGTAATTGTTTTCATAATGGCAATCAATAATAAAATAAATAAAGTAAATTACTTTATAATATTCGGTCTGCGCGGGGATGCTATATATTAATGCAGATTATATAGTTTTGTGAATACGACAGGAAATTATTTTTTAGTTTTTTTTATTATTCTTTAAAGCGCAAGAGCGATATTGATGTATAAATGCATAAAAAAAGCGATTAATCATTGATTAATCGCTTTTTTAAAGAAATAAGAAATATTCTATTGTTTGATCATTTTAATGTGTGCTTGTTTTGTTTCCGATATAATAGAAACAACATACATACCGGCAGGTTGGTCTAATTGAATAGCCACTTTCTGGTCGTTATTAGACAAGTGTGTTTGTATCAATCGACCATTCATGTCTGAAATACGTATTTCAATGACTTCCTGAACAGAACCTAAATCTATAGTAAATGTACCTGTATTCGGATTAGGGAATAAACTCAAGTTGCCAAACTCACTCCATTGTTCGATGCTTGATAGGGTAATGTTGAAGCAAGAAGAAACAGCAGTACAACCGTTCTGTGTTACTTCCACCGCATAATTACCGGAAGCGGTTGGTGTAAAGCTTGCATTCGTTTCTCCACTCACACTACTATTGCCATTGTCGCAATCCACCCATTGATAGCTTGCACCTGTAGATGCATTTGATGTGAGTGTACTACCGTTGTCCGTAACAGAGGTATCTACATTATTAATGGTTAAATTGATGCTAAAAATACTATCGCAATTACCATTAGCCCCTACGAGGGTATCGTTGTAAATGCCGGTAGAAGTTAGGAGGTTGCCACTAGGGCTAATATAACTATTACAAGCCGTATCCGTTACACTAGCAATTGCATCTGAACAATAAACTACCTCTAAGTCATCCACCCAAAAAATGGTGCTAGAGTTAGCATTCCCAATAGAAGTGCTTGCCGTAGCAATCAATAAGATATAGCTCGGAACAGTGCCGTTATTGTAAGCAAAGGGAACTGAAAAACGAGTCCAGTTGGATGTTGAACCGCTTGGTACATCGTATAAAGCCTCTGCAATTATGTGAGAAGCAGAATTGCCTTGGTCTGGGTTGGATACATCAAAACTATCGTGCAAAATAGCTTGTACGCGTCCTATGTCGCTTCCTCCTTGTGTAAATCGAAACCAACCAACCAAGCTGTCAGGTCTGCCGTTGAAGGGGGAACTGAAATCAGGGTCGCTGGTAATAGTATGAATATAGCCATCGGAGGCCTGCGTAGATGGTGCTTCAATTTTACCAGTAGTACCGGTTGCATTAACAGGCGTACCAAAAAAAGAACCATTTTCTAGACGCATACAATAGCTTCCTGAATGGACATTGCCGCTTTCTCTAAAACAGGTTTGTGGACCTAAATTAGCAAATCCTCCACCCGTTTTATTGCCATTCCAATTAGTAGGTTCTTCGTCTGATGCACCTATATTTTGCCAGGTTTCGAAGGTTCCGTTGGGGATTGTTGTTTGGGCATTAATGCCGAAGCTTAGCGCAAAAATAAAACTAATTAGCCCAAGCGTAGTGATTAAATTTGTTTTCATAGAATATAGTTTTTCCTCTTTATTGGGATTGAGAGAATGTGAGTAATGTATTTAAATTGAAGGTTAAAGTTACATTATTTTTTTAATTGTACAGAATTAAGTTTTAAATGATATCAAACAGCTGAATTTAGGACAAAAAAAAGGTTGTCAAAATGAATTGACAACCGTTTCTATGGTGGGATAATTTATGATTTTGTTAGCGTGCTATGCGTATAAACTACAAAATTTTAAGCAGAATATCCGTGATAGAAGCCTTTAAATCCTTTAAATCGTAAAAATACTTATCTTTCACTGTTTGTCGTAAATACAGTAGCTAGTTTCTCTGATAGACAATACTATTAAATTTGAGTTTTACATATTTCTCCGATACTGTCCTCCCACTTCATACAAGGCATTCGTAATTTGGCCCAGAGAACATATTTTACCAGCCTCCATTAAAGCATCAAATAAATTCCCATTTTCAACCGCCGTTTGCTGCAGCTTAGTTAAAGCCTCCGTATTCTTTTTCTGGTTGGTTTGTTTTAGGTTTTCGAGTGTTTTAATCTGAGCTTCTTTTTCTTCGGTAGTAGCCCGAATCACTTCATCGGGTATGATAGTAGGAGAACCTTCTTTAGAAAGAAAGGTGTTTACACCTATAATAGGAAAGGTACCATTATGCTTTAGCGTTTCGTAATAAAGGCTTTCTTCTTGAATTTTTCCGCGCTGATACATTGTTTCCATAGCCCCTAATACACCCCCTCGTTCTGTTATTCTATCAAATTCAATCATAACGGCCTCTTCGACCAAATCAGTTAATGTTTCAGTGATAAAAGACCCTTGCATAGGGTTTTCATTTTTAGCCAAGCCAAATTCGTGGTTAATAATCATCTGAATAGCCATAGCCCTACGTACCGATTCTTCCGTCGGTGTTGTTATCGCTTCATCGTAAGCATTGGTGTGCAAAGAGTTGCAATTGTCGTAGATAGCATACAGTGCCTGTAAGGTTGTTCGGATGTCATTGAAGGATATTTCTTGAGCGTGCAAAGATCGTCCGGATGTTTGAATATGATATTTGAGCTTTTGGGCGCGTTCGCTAGCTCCATATTTTTCTTTCATCGCCTTTGCCCAGATTCTTCGCGCTACACGTCCAATTACCGCATATTCAGGGTCGACACCATTCGAAAAGAAAAAGGATAGGTTTGGCCCAAATTTATTGATGTCCATTCCTCTAGATAAATAATATTCCACAAAGGTAAAACCATTAGCAAGGGTAAAAGCAAGTTGGGATATCGGATTGGCCCCGGCTTCTGCTATGTGGTAGCCCGATATAGAAACAGAATAAAAGTTACGCACATTATGATCGATAAAATATTGTTGTACATCACCCATCAACCGCAACGAAAATTCAGTAGAAAAAATACAAGTATTCTGCGCCTGATCTTCTTTTAGGATATCTGCCTGCACCGTTCCTCTAGCAGAAGAAAGGGCCTTTTGTTTTAATTCAGCATATACCTGCGGATCAAGTACCTCGTCACCGGTTAGGCCAAGCAATAGCAATCCTAACCCTGTGTTCCCCTGAGGTAGCGCACCGATATAGTTGGGTCGCTGCAATCCTTTGTCATCGTATTTTTCTTTCTTTTTAGCCTCGACCAGATGTTCTAACCCATTTTCTTTGATGTAGATTTCACATTGTTGGTCAATGGCCGCATTCATAAAAAAAGCACACATGGCAGCAGCGGGGCCATTGATCGTCATCGATACGGAGGTAGTGGCCGCACAAAGGTCAAATCCAGAATAAAGTTTTTTGGCATCGTCCAAACAACAAATATTGACACCTGAGTTTCCAACCTTTCCATAAATGTCAGGTCGATGATCGGGGTCGTCTCCATACAGCGTTACACTATCGAAAGCAGTAGACAAACGATGGGCAGGCATATCTTGAGATACATAATGAAAGCGTCGATTGGTTCGTTCCGGGTTACCTTCTCCTGCAAACATACGAGTCGGATCTTCTCCTTTTCTTTTGAAGGGAAAAACACCAGCAGTAAAAGGGTATTCTCCAGGTACATTCTCTTGTAAAACCCACTTTAGGATTTCGCCCCAACTTTGAAAACTAGGTAGAGAAACCCTTGGTATACGTGTATGAGATAGAGAAGTGGTATAGGTAGGTACTCTAATTTCCCGATTTCTTACCGTGTAAATATATTCGTCTGCAGCATAAGCTTTTACTTTTTCAGCCCAATTGGCTAATATTTTTTTGTTTTGTCCGTCAAGGCTTAACTCTAGTTCCTCATACGCTTTTTGGACGGCCTGCAGTACTTTTTCATCAGAGACCCCTTGTTGCTCGAGAACAGCTATTGTCTGTTTGATGCCATATAATTTTCCAGCAATAGATGCTTGATTTGCCGATTTTTGGTTGTAATTACGAATCGATTCGGCTATTTCTGATAAATAACGGGTACGTTTTGGTGGAATAATATAGATTTTTTCACTCATGCCCTCCGTTAAATTAAAAGAAGAATCAAGGGCTACATGAGTACGTTGCTGTATGGTTTTAATAATCTTCACATAAAGCTGATTCATGCCAGGATCGTTAAATTGACTGGCAATAGTACCGTAAACAGGGATAGCTTCATCGTTAATATCCCATAAATTATGATTACGTCTGTACTGTTTCTTTACATCTCTAAGAGCATCTAAAGCCCCTCTTTTGTCAAATTTATTTAAGGCTATAACATCGGCAAAATCTAACATGTCTATTTTTTCAAGCTGAGATGCTGCGCCGTATTCGGGCGTCATAACGTACAAGGACGCATCCGAAAAGTCGGTAATTGCCGTATCGGATTGCCCAATACCTGATGTTTCGAGAATAATTAAATCATAAGCAGCCGCCTTGAGGATATCTACAGCATCAGCTATGTATTTTGATACAGAAAGGTTAGATTGCCTTGTTGCTAAAGATCGCATGTAGACTCTAGGGTTACGAATAGCATTCATTCTAATTCTATCTCCTAATAAGGCACCACCCGTCTTCCTCTTGGATGGATCAACCGAAATAACCGCGATTGTTTTATCCTCAAAGTCGATTAAAAAACGACGAACTAATTCATCTACTAAGCTTGATTTACCCGAGCCACCTGTTCCAGTGATGCCTAATACCGGTACTTTTTTGTCAGGGACTTGAGTTCTTATTTGTTCCAGCCATGCATCTGCTTTTTCACCGGTGTTTTCTGCCGCTGAGATTAGGCGAGCAATAGCATATTTATTTTTCTTTTTGAAGGTCGATAACTCCCCGTTAATATGCTGACCTGTTGGGAAATCACATTGGCTTAGCAAATCATTGATCATTCCTTGCAAGCCCATCGAACGACCATCGTCCGGCGAATAAATACGCGTAATCCCATAGTCGTGCAAAACCTCTATTTCAGAGGGTAAAATAGTACCGCCTCCGCCTCCAAATATTTTGATGTGTCCAGCTCCTTTTTCTTTAAGCAAATCGAGCATGTATTTAAAAAATTCGTTGTGACCACCTTGATAGGAGGTAATCGCAATACCCTGCACATCTTCTTGAATGGCAGTATCAACAATTTCTTGCACCGATCGGTTGTGGCCCAAATGAATAATTTCAGCACCCGAGCGTTGCATAATACGACGCATGATATTGATTGCAGCATCGTGACCATCAAATAATGAAGCTGCAGTAACGATTCTAATTTTGTTTTTTGCTTGATAGGGCATTGTTTGTTCCATGCTGTGTAATTTTGTGAATTATTTTAATTCTACAGTGATCAAATAAAAATCATGCAAGTAGCACATACTTGGGCTGCACAAAGGTACGATTTTTTAGTTGAATACTGAAAAATAGCGACGCGAGCACAGATTATAATTAAACAAAGGCTTGGGAATGTTTTAGCGGTGGGGGCTATAGCTAATCCGTATAAATTCAGCGCCCTTTTTTTCTGCCATTTCTACAATAGTCAAATAGCTTTTGTAGCTCAGAATAAAATCATCAATGTTCTTGTCAATCGAATTGAGATGCAAGTCTTCAAGCAGTGTTCTGTCGGTAGAACAACGGCCCAATAGATGCCGTAAGCTATCCCTCAATCGATCTTTGATTGCCCAGGCTGCCTCTTGAGACGCTTTATTTTTGTCCGGGTCAAAAAACTTGACGAGGGGCACCAAATCTGCTTTGTATATCTTACCAACCCACTCAATAAAAAGATATTGATAATCATCGGGTCTAGCCAAGGTAGTAATCGCTCTTAAATTAGCAGCTAAAATATCTGGGGCTAAGTCGAGTTTTAGAGAGGAAAGGTCAAGGGTTGAAACCTGTGCGCCTTTTTTGATTTCAACGGTCAAGCTTGCAGGCTGCTTTGCAGCTTTTTTCAAACCTTGCAAGGGCGCCTTTGTTTTAGCAGTATTTGTTTTGATAATCTTCTTAATGGAAGGGGTATTTGTTTCAGCACCCTCAACAGTGGTCGATTTATCTTGTTCCATTTCTTCTTTTAGTTCTTTCAAAAGCGTTGCTTTTGTTTTTTTACCTGCCAAAAAATCATCTAGATAGGCTTTTTCTTTTGTCGAAAGGGGTGGTTCTTGTAAGGTGTTTTTTTTATTTAAGGTTTCCTTAGAGGCTTTAATCGTATCTTTTGCTTCTTTTAGCGCTTTAGATGATTCATCAAGGTCGTTGTGCAATTCCTCTAGTAGTTCTCGTTTAGATACAGGTTTCTTGGTCTTTTTGGCCAAACGTTTTGCAGCTTCCGATAGTTTTGCTGGGTTTTCTTTGCTTGTTTTAACCGATTCAGTTTTGTCTGGGTTTGTAGCGGTTGCCTCTATTTGTTGCAGTTCAATCAAGTTTCCTTCAGGGTCTTGCAAATACACAAAGTGCAATAGCCCTAGGTCTTCGATATAATGACGACTCATTTCACCCTGCATTTTTGCGCCAAATTTTAAGGCTTTATCTGTAGTTTTCTGTATGTCTTCCACTTCAAACGACAAGGCATTCCATCCTATGCGATTAGCGCTGGCAGCTGCCTTTTTTTTCATGATTTCAAATTGGATAATTAGGAGTGTAGGGCCTTCTTTCTCGTAGCCTGGCAACCGTAAGTGGGCTCCTTTCAGTGCTGCTTTATCAAGCCCTGTTCCCATAGAAAGCCACGGCCCTTTAAACTGTCTCTTGGGCAAAACCATTTTGCAGTTCAAAACTTGAATATAGAAAGCCGCTAAGCTTTGCCAATCATTGCTTACAAGTGTGCTGTGCGCAAATTTCATAAAAAAGTAATTTGATGAATGAATGCAATTCGATAGGGTTGAATGTGCCTAATGTACGCTAAATTACTGAATCTTCAAAGTAGATATGAGCTGCCTTCTTACTTAATTTTTAAATTTTAAATCATTTAACGGAACACGGTGATGCAGGGCAATTTCATTGTGTTTGTTAATTAATTTGAAATCTAGCAGCGTCTTAGCTGCAGTAGTGATTTCAATAATGCCAAAATTATTTTTACGGACAACCGAGCCAAGTCTATTCCTATTGGGTTCGGTACTATCCCAGTTTTGGGTCAAGCCACTCGAAGTAAGGTCGTAAATAGGGTAGCGATTGGCGGTTGCTGCTAGTTTGGATAATTCTCCCCAATGAACATCACCGGAAATGAAAACAACGCCTTCCGCTTTTGTTGTCTCGATTAAACGAAGCATTTTTTGTCGTTCATGAGGAACGTTTGTCCAAGATTCCCAACCATTATATTCGTGCGCAAATTGATTGCTTGAGGCAATAATTCTAAGGTCCGCTTTTAGCTTTAGTTTTGTTTCCAGCCATTTCCACTGTGCCGCCCCCAAAAAGCTTGAGTCGGGTGAAGGATTAGGTCGATAGTCATTTTTAAAGGCGCTGCTATCATTTCGAGGAATGAGTCCGTCGCGAAAACTGCGGGTGTCCAACAAAATAATTTGAAGTTGGAAGGATTCGATGTCAATGATTTCACTGTAGTAGATGCCGGGATGTTGTCGCCGTTCCGAATCTTTGGATTCGTTCCAAAAATCTAAAAATATTTCTTTGGATTCTTTCTTGAAGGGATATTCTTTTCCAGCATCATTTTCACCATAATCATGGTCATCCCAAGTTGCCAAAATTTTAGTGTTTTGGCGTAGGCGTTGAAATTCTGGCTTATCGGCCAGCTTTTGGTATTTTTTTTTCAATACAGACATGTCTCTTGTATCACCATAGATATTGTCGCCCAAATAAATAAACAAGTCGGGTTGATATAAGAGTACCGTATCTAAAATCTTTTGATTTTTAGTTTGTTTACTACAAGAACCAATGGCGATGGTATACGATTTTTTTTTGACTTTAGTCGCTGAAAGGTTCGTTGTGTTGTTGCTTATGCAAGCCCAAAACCAACAAGTACAACATAAAATTGAAAGGTATATAATGGATTTCATAGTATGATTTATTGATAAGAAAACCTATGCTTTATTTTGCTTATTTTGAATCCAATCGATTAGTAGATTGTAGCGTTTGTCTTGCCGCATTAGTGCTTCATTTCCTACCAAAACTAAATGTTTGCGTGCACGAGTGAGTGCTACATTGAGCTTTCTATCAACGGTCTCGTCATCTGAGAGCGATATCAGACTATCGAGCTGAAAACTATTGTTAAGGCAAACAGAAATTAGAATGATATCTCTAGCACCTCCTTGATAGCGTTCAACGGTATCGATGGTGCAAGCTTCGTACCTTTTTTGGTATAGGCTAAGGGTGGCCCTAATTTGTGCAATTTGTGCACGAAAGGGGGTGATGACACCTACAGATTCCGGGCTTAAAATTTGACCATTCGCTCGGTAGATCTCTTCAAAGCAAGCCATTATTTTCCCAATCATTTCTGCTTCCTGCAAATTGGTTTTGGGGTTGCGGAATCGATTGGCAGGGCAATCAAAAAATAAGACCCTAGATTGAGCTAGTTGCAAACTAAGGCTGTCTTTGATCGACGCTATGTCATAATCAAGCGCAGCCCGTTGCCAAGCTCCAATTCGTACTTCTTGAGGCAATAAGCCTAATTTTTTGTCATAAAAAAAATGACTTGGAAATTGGCATATATCTTCATGCATTCTGCCTTGATGCGACAAACGGTCGTAAGCCCAATGCCATTGATTTTTCTCGGCCTGTTCATACAGCCGTTCAAAGAGTGAGTTGCGTCGGTTTTTTAAACCTATTGCTTGCAAATCGGCTTCTTTAACCGCTGATTTTTCTTTGTCTTGTAAAACTACTGCTGGAAGTTGTTTGTGGTCGCCTACCAAAACAAAGCGCTTGAAATTAGGTAACATGCCTACAAGCATGGGCTCTAAAATTTGAGAAGCTTCGTCTATAATCGCTGTGTCAAACTTTTTCATTTTAAGTAAGCTTGGCTTATTTATCATAGAGGCTATCGTGGAAACGAATATGCGGTGTTCTTGAATAATTTTTTGAAGCCCGATTCTGGTTTTGGTCGCGGCTGTCTTTTGGGTGAATAATTGAGCATGATAAGCAGGTGCGCACGATTGGCTCGAACCGATTCTGATAAAATCATCAGCCGCAAATTCGTGAATCGCTTCGCAAATTTCATCTACGGCTCGATTGGTATAGGCCATTAATAGGATTTGCTCTGAGCTGTGATTTAATAGATAATGCACCATCTCAGCCAACATGAATTTAGTCTTGCCGGTACCTGGAGGGCCAACAAGCAAAAAATAATCATGGCTACTCAAGGCTTTTTGTAAGACCTTTTGCTGCTCGCTACTCAAGTTAGGATTGCTAAAAGAAAGTTTTTGAGGAGCACTTTGTTCGGGGGCTGTCTGACAAAGTAAACGGTTTTTGTGCGTGGCATCGGCGTTTAAAAATTCAAAAAGAGATCGATATTGTGTACGATAACTACTATCCATCATGTCGCGTTCGACATGCCAATAATAGTCTTGTGTAAACAATTGGTCGTTGAATTGTTTGTAATACAACCGCACTTCTACCTGTTGATTGTCAATAGCCGTAATAGACCCTTTAAACATTTGATTGGTAAGGGCATTGTCTCCTGATTTTAAGTAAGGATAAAAAACAACAATATCACCTTGCCTGAAATTAGCCAAAGGGTTGGTTTTTTCACTGCGGTCAAAGATTATTTTGGGGTCATCCTCGCTGCATTGATTTGTTTTAACTTTCAAAAAGGCCAAAACCTCAAAGGAAGCTTCTTTGTCTTCTAGGCTATTTAACCACAAAGCGGCTAAGCCGTTTACATTATTTTTGCCTGCGACTCCTGTCTTTGAAAGTTGATGTTCTCTAGCTGTAAAACTAACAAAACTCAAAAAGTATAAACGCTCGAGACTTGATGCAGATTTTAGGGTTTGTGCAAAGGAGGATAAGTCTGAGGCCGTAAATCCACGTGCTTTTGGAAGTGAATCGGCGTTTATTTGATCTAAAAAAGTAGGGTGGATAAGGTTTTGAGTATCCAAGTCAGCCAACTTTTTTTCTACACCGATTATAGCATTTCTTAATTTAATTGCTTCGTCTTGTTGCACTTTTAGAGGAGGGGCATATTTGAGTTGGTCAACATCTAAAACAGAGTATAAAATATACATTTTGGGGTCTACCGCCTGACCAAAAGCCGACCGAACGAGTAAATCGTACAAAATAGTTTGTGTATAATGACTTTGGCTCAAACCGAAACGATTGGGCGCATAAGGTTTTCCACTTTTTAATTCTACAATTGCAGCTTCTTTGGTTTTAGGATCTTTGTACCAAATATCTAGTCGGCCTTGAATACCGTACTTCTCTGAGAAAAAGGAAGGTTCTAGGTAACAATCCTTTACTTCTATTGCATTATCTTCCAAGGTTTTTAGAACGGTAGCCTTTAGGGTACTAAAATGTTTTTGACTTTTTTGTTGTATGGTTTTTATGTCCCGGTCACTCATGCTGACGAATGCTAGGGGGTTGAGCGCAAATACCTTTGGAAAAGTAGCTTTAAAGGTCACTTCAGGTTGGCTCATTAATTCATCCAAAAAGAAATTAGCAATATTCCCTAACATAAGGGGTATTGATTGTTGAAAGGGTAGAAATTTTTTGATGGTGTACAAAATTGAAGAGGTGCCAAAACTCTGGAAACATTCAGAAATGGCACTAACATCTACCATAAAATCGGGTTCTATCACTATCTGTCTAGCGTAGTAAACACCTTTGTCGTTAACGATAATATCGATAAGATGCAGACTTGCGGTACCGGCAAAATAGGTTTTTAGCAAATTGATGGTAGCATTGAATTGCTCATTGAAGGCGGTGACATTATATTTTACATAAATAGTTTGACTGGGATTATTTTCGGGTTTACAAACCAAAAATTCCTTATCGACCATAATGTCTACCAACAAAACTCTTAAGATATCTATTTTTTGGGCTACTTTTAGCAAAGGTCTTTCTGGAGTTTCTTCTTTGCTTGGCAGCAGTATTTTAAGACGTTCAGGCACTGTAGTCTGGCACAAAGCGGCAATTCCGTAGCAAACTGTTTTGAGACTCGATAAATAATCGGAATCACTTAATTCATTCGGGCTGTGTAAAGCAATACGGGCACGTTTCCGCAAGCGATGTATGCGCCACTGCTGTGCTTTGCCTATGTTCATTTGATGGCACAAATAAGCAATACGGGCAAACATAGTGGTAAACTTAATATTTTCGCTATTCGTTAATTCTACAAAAAGTTTGTTGAGTAAGCGGCTTAATTCTATGGTTCTTTCGTCATTGGTAGCTTCTGTATGATGCAATTTAAATAGGGCACTGTATAGAACATGTGCTAATCCGGGGTTTTTCATGAATACTTGTTGTTGGCTTGACAGAAAGTGCGATAATTATCCAGACAAGGTAGCTAAATTCTAGTCTACTTTCTAAAATTTAATTCTCCTTTTGGATGTATATATTATTTTCAAGTTAGAAGTTTTTAAAGAGTTGAATATAGGATTGAAGCAATTGAATTGGCATCTTATAAGATAGAAAATTAAAGAATAATTGAAGCTTTTGTTAGATTGTATTTAGAACTAAATCTATGTATTTGTTCCCCAACGTTTATTAATAAACAATCAGTGAAATAGTGAAATCCGTTTTTTAAAATAACGCGTTGTAAGTATAATTTTAAAATTGTTATTGGTTGCGTTATTATCTTGGCAAATTAATTTTTATTTAAAGTATACTTTCTACGTAGGTGGAATAGAATTTGTTTTGAGCTAATTACATAATTTTTATAAATCACTAAATCAATTTCAAATCATGCGTCTTTCCCTGTTTTTTTTATTGTTAACAACCCTTACACAAGCGCAGAACAAATTAATAAGCTACGAATTAGTCAAAACTTGGCCTAAAGAAGTGTTGCAGCAACAATGGAAAGAACAAGGCGTTCCAGAAATGATTGCCCCTGTTCGTTTTGATATTGATGTGTATGAAATCATCTACCTAAGTAGTTGGCACGATGGTACCCCCGTCAAAGCTTCGGGTTTGTATTTTGTGCCAGTTGACAAAAAAGTACAAGAAATGGTCCCGATGCCGATGGTTTGTTACCATCATGGAACACAGATTAAGGTAGAACGTCAAGTAAAAATGGGCGGAGAACAAGCTATTTGCATTGGTTTTGCTGCGGATGGCTATTTGGTCGCTAGACCAGATTATATTGGTTTGGGGAAAGGTGAAAAAAAACATTTATATCACCATGTACCTACGCAGGCTGCTGCTTCTATGGATATGTTGAGGGCTATAAAAGAGTTGAATCTGAAACTTGCTGTCAAACAAAATGACTTACTCTTCTCGACAGGTTATTCACAAGGTGGACATGCTGCTATGGGCTTTCACAAAACTGTCCAGGAAAATCATGCAAACGAATTTAAAATAACTGCTTCAGCACCTATGTCCGGGGCCTATGATTTGGCAGGGGTCCAAGAAAAAACCATGTTTGAAGAATACTCACATCCTGGTTATTTACCCTATCTGTTTTTTTCCTTTCATGAAGTGTATAATTTTTACAATCACGTTTCAGAAGTATTTAAACACCCTTACGATTCTATTTTGCCGCCCTTGTACAAGGGTTTGCATTCGATGAACCATATCAATCGTCTTATACCAAGTGTTCCTAAAGATGTTGTTCGTCCCGAAGTGGTTCAACAATACCTAGAAAATGATGATTTTCCGTTTAAAAAAGCATTACGCGAAAATTCTGTACACGACTGGAAACCAGAAAGCCCTATGCTTTTATGTTATTGTAAAGCCGATGAACAGGTAAATTATGAAAATGCCTTAGTTGCACATCAAACCATGAAAGAAAATGGGGCGAAGCAGGTTCGTCTAAAACACGTCAATAAAGATTTGGGCCACAACGATTGCGCTATGTTTGCAGTAATGCATGCTAAAATGTTTTTCGATAGCTTCCGAAAAGGGAGTAAAAAAGGAAATTTAGGACCTTTGTCGAAACGCTTTTTGTTGGGTATCGGAAAATCGCAGGTGGCAGGCAAGGCCCGCAAGCGCAGGCAAGGCCGTCAATAAGGCCCTTAAGATGTAGAACTTGGGTGGAACGCAAGCAGGATAGTCTTGTGGTTACTGAGTTGTAGTAATAGGCTTTTTTTGATGGTAGAATCATACATTGTCTGCTTGATTCTTTCTCGATTCGCTTTAGGGAGTTGAAACTCAATATTGAAATTTTTGATGTGCGAAGCCTGGACTATTTCACTCGAATGCTTGGGCGTATAGCTTCCTTGCTGTCCCCAAATTTTTGATGCAGGACAACTGCATTCTTCTTTGGCGGATAACTCTAAGACCAACTGGTAATCGACAATTGCTATTGGACGTTTCCCTGCATTTTCAAGGGTGAATTTAATCGATACGACACCCTCAAAAGGTTCAAATGCAACGTTAAAAACATTCATAAAAACACGATAATCAGGTTCAATGTTTTTTCGGTCATAATACATTAGGTCGATATCGTATTTGCTTGCTGCAAAGGTACCGGTATTCTTTCGGACGAAAACCTTCTGATGGTACTCTTTTTTTATTATATTTTGCTTGTCAAAAGTTTGATAGTTGCGGATAAAAAACGGTTTTTCCCAGGCAGGTGGAATATGCAAAACACTCAAAGCGGAGCCATTTATAATTAAATCATAACTATTGATTTCAAATAGATGACTAACACGTTTGATGATTATTTTGTTAAGTTCGTTGGTGTCTTTAAGGCCTGAATTATCAAATTTAGCCGGTTTGAATTGTTTTCTACGTTCATCAAAGCCTATTACAATAAAGCCATCCAATCCATAGGTATTGGCCATAGCGGTTACATCTTTCAGGTATTCATTGATACCTTTCAAGCTATTAAGCGGATACCATTCATATTTGAAGTCAAATTTGAGACTCTCCTTATCGAGGTCCATCAGTGATTGTTCGATATGTTCATGCACGATTTGTTGTATACGTTCAATGTCCATCATGCCTTATATCGTGGGTATTTTGATACGGTAGGTTTTTTTGTATTTGTTCGTAAGGCTGGTTTTTCTGAGCCAAGGATTGTATACCTTAAGCATCCTGTAACTAATTTTATGCTTTTGGGCGTAGGCTGATAAATCAGAAATACTTCCGCTTTCTTCAACAATTTTGTAGGCAGGTTGGGCAGGATAATAATCTTGATCTTCAAGATAATAGCCATATTTTTGAGGGGCTTGCATGATTTCTTTTAAAGCCATAATGCGTAGTAAATAACGAGAAGTCTCGGCATTAAGGTTAAGGTCAAAGTAGCTTTTAGCGCCTTGTTCCCGAATTCTTTTTTGCAAGCCTGCCTTACCCATATTATAGGCTGCTGCTGCCAACGACCAAGAACCTAAACTTTTATGCGCTTCTTTTAGGTATTTGCAAGCTGCAACGGTTGCTTTTTCGAGGTGATACCGTTGGTCAACCTCTGAACTGACCTCTAAGCCTCTTTCGCGTGCACTGCTCGACATAAATTGCCAAAACCCTCTAGCGCCTGCTGGTGAAACTGCATTAGAGAGTCCTGATTCGGCAACCGATAGATATTTGATATCGTCAGGAACGCCTTCTTTTTTAAGTATTTTTTCGATGATGGGGAAATATCGCTTGGCTCGTTTGAGGTAAAGAAAGGTTGCTGAGTGCCTAAATGTGTTGGCAAGGATTTCACGGTCTAAGCGTTCGCAAGCATCAAAATTATCAACAGGTAGGTATTCGCCGGCAAAATGGACATTTTGAGGGAATGGTGGTGCCTGAACTTTCTGAACGGGTTTCTTTAGGCTATCTTGCTGTAAAGATTGCTGAACAGTTGTATCTTTAGTCGATTGATTGGGCCCAGAATAAGCACTTAACACAATCAAAACTATAACAAAAAAGGCTCCAAGTAAGCCGTAAAACAATTTAAGGGTCGCTTGCATAAATAGTAGGTATTTTGACGATTTTAGGGGCTTATTTTTTGTATAAAGGAACCATTGAACAAGGTTCGCCATACATGATTTTTTTGGCAACAGGGCTCAGCAATCTTGCCAATTCAGTATAGGCAGAAACAGGCACAGGCTTTTCGCCACAACCTTTGATAACGACGCGCTTATCATGGTAAATTGACCAGTCTATTGCTTGTAAGGTTTGGTAGTAATAGGCCTCCAAAAATGCTTTTTCGGAACCCATGTAAATATGTTTGGCAAACGGCGCTGCTTTGATACTAACTAATTGAAAGGCCCAAATCGGGATAATTGCTTCAGCGGTACAGCAAATCGCTAGATTTTGGTCTTGGTATTGCAACCAATCGTGGGTAGATAGTGCTTCTCTAAAATCTTTTTCGCGCAAAATCAATCCTCTAAATAAATAATCGGCAAGGTCGAAAACGAAAAGGGTTTCGGTAGGAAAGTAATCTTCTAGATTAAGCGTTATGATGCCACTTTTAGCGACTCTATTGACCAGTGGTTTTGGATCATTCATAAAATGAAATTGCTTTTGGAAGGTAACTGAAAAGTGTTTGAATAAAAAATAAACAAACTAAACAACAATGGAATCTTCTCCTAAAATATAATAGATTGGATTCAATACAAATATACAACTAAAAATTCAATTAAACCGTCCCAAAAGGCTTAGACGGATAATTTGTTGCCAAAAGAATCTAAGAAGTAGAAATATAAAACAAGCGGTCAGAAACTGAATACTACATTCCTTTAAAGAAACCGACTTTTTTTATTACCTTTATAATAACACAAAGACGCAACAAATCCCCAAGCTAAATTTTTGTCTTTACTCCCTACAGCTACGAGACAAAGATGATTTTTTTTAAATAAAACCCAATACAATAAACCATTATCTGTGGATACTTCTCAGAACATAGATTCCAATTCCAGAGAAGAGATTCTGGAAACGAAGCTTTCCCTTCAAAAGCTGCAGTTTAACCGTTTGCTCGAAATTACGCAGGCCATCAACAACAATATACCAATAGCAGATTTGTTTAATCTCTACAAAGGTATGCTAACTTGGGAAATGCGTGTGGATAAATTTGCCTTGTACACGCGTAACGAAGATGCATGGGAATGTGTTACTTCTTCCGGTATTGATGATGATGAAGTCTCGATCAACATAGAATCTTATTTTCCATCCTATCAGCGTAGGCAGCCTGTAGATGAACCTAAACATCCTTTGTTAAAACATTTTTCGGTTGTTATTCCAGTATATCACAAAGATTATGCAATTGCCTATACCTTTATCGGGTCGGATGCACTAGATGACACGGATGCACATGCCTACGATCCTGTAAGCCTGATTTCTGCCATAACTAATATTATTGCCGTTGCCATCGAAAACAAACGACTGTTTAAGCGACAGCTCAGTCAGGAACGATTAAAAAGAGAAATCGAACTAGCGGCACAGGTTCAAAATATGCTTATTCCAAGTCAATTACCTAACGACGATAACTACGAATTTTCGGGCATTTATCAGCCACACGAAGGGGTAGGGGGTGATTATTATGATTTTTTTGAAGTAGGGGCAGGGGAAGTAGCTTTTTGTATTGCTGATATTTCAGGAAAAGGTATGGCAGCAGCCTTGTTAATGTCTAATTTTCAAGCTAATTTGCAAACCTTGGTGCACCGTAAATACCTTAGTGTCAAAAAGTTTGCGAATCGTCTAAACACTTTAGTGCTACGCACAACAAAAGGCGACAAATTTATCACCTTTTTTCTTGCCCGTTATCACAAACGCAAAAGACGCCTTCGATATCTTTGTGCAGGACACAATCCGCCTTTTATGTATACCAAAGGAAAGATACAACGCTTGGATAAGGGCTGCACAATCCTTGGGATTTTTCCTCAGTTACCAGAAATAGAATTTGGAGAAATTTTTCTGGAAGATGATGCTTTATTTCTTCTGTATACCGACGGTTTAACAGACCTTCAGAATGCAGAGGATGAATATTTTGACGATGAAAAAGTGGAATCTTTTATACTAGCAAATCACGCACTCTCTGCTCAAGATTTTAATAATAAATTGATGGAAGATGTTAATGCATTTAGAGGGGAACGCAGTTTTCCTGATGATATTTCTGTATTGACTGGTAAGTTGTTTTTCGATCCTAAGCAAAACGAAACCTCTGCCTCCTAAACATTATCTTAACATTTTTTTCCTTTTTTGGCATCGAATCTAGATACGAATATGTCTTTTTGGCATATTCATTTGTTTGGTTTACTATTTGGTATATAGTCATTATATTATTCACTTAAAACCATCACTATGATTGCGCTTTTTTTGATTTTTTTTAGTTATGTCTTCTATCAGATGCTCGTTAAACCTGCATTATCATTAGATGCCCAAAGTACTATTAACCACAAAACGAAGGTAGAGGCATTTTTTGACCAAACGGAGAACAAATACCGTAATTTTAAGTTTGCAAAACGAAAATCTTATACTAATCCGACCCAAAAACCACAGGGTTTTCAAGGCGGAGAATACATCGACTACGAGGAACTATAAATCTTTTATTGTTGTGGCAATCTATTCTAGTAATAATTTATATATTGAGCCTCTTTTTAAATTTTATACAATTCAAACATCATGCGTCAATCTTTAAAAATAATATCGTACAATGTAAATGGAATTCGTGCCGCTATTAAAAAAGATTGGGTTGGCTGGATAGAACAAAATGATTTTGATGTAATTGGTGTGCAGGAAACAAAAGCACAGGAAAGCCAAGTTAACTTAGATGCGCTTAAAGCATTAGGATACGAACACCTGCATTGGCATTCGGCCGAAAAGAAAGGCTATAGTGGTGTGGCAATTTTTTCAAGGGTTGCTCCCGACAAAGTGGTACTAGGCATGGGGATTGATCGATTCGATCAGGAAGGTCGGGTTATTCGTGCTGATTTTGGCGATCTCACTGTCCTAAATTGTTATTTTCCGTCGGGCACTTCTGGTGATGTACGACAAGAAGTGAAATACGATTTTTTGGATAGTTTTTACACCTGGATTGAAGCATTAAAGCAAGAACGTCCCAATTTAATAATTCAAGGAGACTACAATATTGCACATACCGAAATGGATATCCACAATCCTAAAAGTAATAAGAAAACTTCCGGTTTTTTGCCAGAGGAAAGAGCTTGGATGACTAAATGGTTTGAAAAAGCAGGTTTTGTGGACAGCTATCGCCACCAACATCCTAGCGAAGAAAAGTACAGTTGGTGGAGTTATAGAGCAGCGGCAAGGGCCCGCAACAAAGGTTGGAGAATTGACTACCAAGCCGTTTCAAACCCGCTCGAAAGTCGTATTATCGATACGGAGATACTCAACGATGCTGTTCATTCCGATCACTGTCCCTGTTATCTAGAGATCAAGCGTTAGGTACTCTCACATTATTCTTCGGTATCCAATACCCTCATAGGGTTTCGGTTAATATCAATAGCCACAAACGTAAATTTGCCACTAATGGCTTTCTGACGGTTGTTGGCGTACATTTCTTCTAGGAAAATATCTACTTTTATTTCAAGGCTAGTGGTTCCTACTCGGTCTATTTTTGCTATTAATTCTATAAGTGTGCCAGCAGGAATAGCTTGTTTGAAATGAACTTTCTCCGAACTAATAGTTACCATTCTTTTCCTTGAAAATCGCGTAGCACAAATAAAAGCAACCTCATCCATCATCTGTAGGGCCGTGCCTCCAAATAGTGTATTGTAATGATTGGTGGTGTTCGGTAGTACAGCTTTGAATGTTTTGGTGGTGGCTCTTTCGATTCTTTCTTCTAAAGTCATTTTTTTGGTTTGTTTTTGATGGGAAACTAAAGATGTATTCTGCGCCGATATCGTTTGGAGACATCGATTGCACAGACAATCTTTGATAGTATCTGATGGTTGAACGAATTCCTTATTTTTTACGGGTACTGAATTGCATGCACAATTGCTTATATCTGTACGATTGCATTCAAAATTGTTGCTGCAAATTGGGCAAGATTTTAGCATAAAAAAGGAAGTATTTAGCTACATAGTTATTAATAAAACGCTGTAGTTTTTATGTTTTTTTATTCAAACAAAATGGTTGAATTGGGTAATAATTTAATAAGTCGTTTTATCTCAGATTTTTTCAAGGCATTGCCTTTGAGTATTAACTGACGAACCTTGATATTTGGTATTTCTTCAGGGAAGGATTCGATATTAGCATTCGAAAGATTCAACTCCTCTAAGGTATTGTTTTTTAGGCAGTTTAATAGTTCTTTGATGTCTAAAGAGGCACACTGTTCTAAAGATATTTTTTTGAGTCGCTTAAGCTTGACCATACTTGTAGGAATCGTTTTGATAGCTGTTTGGTTGAGGCTTAGTTGCTGCAAATTGCTCAATTCTCCAAAGGCATCTGAAACAACTTCGATCGAATTATTATCTAAATTAATCCGTTCAAGCTTTGAGCATGCTTTGATTTGATTAGATACATTTTGTAAGTTGTTATTAGCCAAGTTAATAGACTTTAAAAGCGGTAATGCCGCCATTAGCTCCCAAAATTCTTGTTTGTCCGCTGCGAGTTTGTTTCCAGAAATGTCTAAGTTGGCGATTTGTTGACACTGTTTAATACTCGGCGAAACCTTGGCTATGTTGTTGTTAGCGATAAATAGCGTTTGAAGTTTTTTAAAAGTAAAAATCTGTTCCAAAAGATTATCCCAATCAATTTCAGGTACATCCGAAAGGTTCAAATATTGCAAGTTTTTTAAGTTAGACAACGACAAATCTTCTACTTTCTTGATACGATTGCCCCCGAGGTCTAGATGGGTTAATTTTTTTAGGGTAGCCACTGAATTATCCAATGTTTCTAGCTGATTGTTCCCCAAGTCAAGGTGTACTAAGTCTTTAAGTTCAAAGAGACTTTCCGGTAATTTTTGTAGCGCATTATTGTGTACTTTTAAGGACCTAAGCTCGTACATTTCGCCAATGCTTTGTGGCAGTGCCTTTAATTTATTGTTGTTGATGTTCCAGTTTTCGAGGGCTTCAAGCAACGAAAAAGCAGGCGAAATATCTTCGATAATATTATTAGAGGCATCAAGTGTTCGAAGCCTAATTAATTGAGTCATTCTATCGGGCAAGCTACTTATTAAATTGTTCGAAATATTGAGAGAGCGTATGTAGCGCGCATCCATTATTTCTTTTGGTATCGCTTTTAAAGCATTTTCTGAGATATCTATGTGTCGCAAAGAACTCAGTTCGCACAAAGGCAAAATGGCATTTCCATAATCTAAGTTTTTGTTTTTTGATAAAATTATAGATTGTAATGCAGGTGCTTTGGCCAATGATTTTGGCAATAAAACCAAAAGATTATCACTCAAATCAAGTACTTTGAGCTGCTTGATTGATTTAATTCCGGAGGGAATAGCAACTAATTTGTTTTGGCTTAAATTTAGCTTTTCTAAGGCGGTGTTTTTGGCTAAGGTGGCAATAATGCCATTGATTGCATTGGCACGTATACCGCCGCTCAGATTCAATTCTTTTAAACTGTTTAGTTCTTTGAACGATTTGGGCAGCCCCTCCAAATTGTTTTGACTTAGATTTAAATGGCGCAATTTTATGAAACGTCCTAATGCTTCAGGGAGTTCACTAAGCTGATTTTGACTAAGGTTTAATTGCTCAAGGTTAAGGCATTGAAACAAAACAGCTGGCAATTCACTCAGATTGTTGTCACTTAAATCTAATTGTATAATTTGATCAGGATTTAAGCTGCTATCTGCTAAAGAGGTATAGATGCTATCTTGTTGAGCAAAAAGTGTGAATGAAACAATGAATAATCCAATAAATGTAACTAAGCGCATAAAAAAATATAATTTAGTTGATTAAGGTCGAATTTTTGATGGTTGCTACAGTAGCTGTCAATAAAGGCGATGGTAATTTTGTTAAATGGTAATCGGCAGCAAATATATTAATTTTTATGATTAATAAGCCTTAGAAATTGTCTTTAAAATCTAATAATTTTTATACCAAAAAAACCGTGCCATAGCAATAAAAATGGTAGTTTTGCTGATGCTACAAAGCTAGGTTTTGACCCTTAGCCTAGGCTGAGCAAAAATCAAACACAGAAATATAGTAAATGAACATGGATACTTTGATCTTAAATATTGAAACCTCTACAAAGAGTTGTTCAGTCTGTTTGTCAAAAAATGGCAATCCTTGGGTGATTAAAGAGTCGTATACAGCAGCAGGTCATGCAGCCAATCTTACACTTTATGTAGCAGCAGTAATGCGTACTGCACAGCGTTCATTAGCGGATTTAGATGCCATAGCGGTCAGTCAAGGACCTGGTTCTTATACCGGGCTAAGAATCGGTGTTTCGGTAGCCAAAGGTCTAGCTTTTTCGCTCGACAAACCATTAGTTGCTATAGATACCCTACAAGCTTTAGCAGCCGGTCAACAGCAGCGATACGCAGGTTCTGACACACTATTTGTTTCGATGATAGATGCCCGTAGAATGGATGCTTATGTTGGGGTGTATGGGCACAATCTTGCTGTACTTCGAGCGCCTTACTTTTGTACCCTTAGCCAAGGGGCTTTCGATATGATGTTAGCACAAGAAGCGGCAAGCCAATATTTAATTGCTGGAGACGCATTGCCAAAATACCTATCAGCGTTTAATTATAATCAACCGTCCGAATATCAACTGGTACACCCTTCAGCCAAATATATGGCGGGTTTGTCTCAGGCTAAGTTCGAACAACAAGAATTCGTTGATGTTGCTTATTTTGAGCCTTTTTATCTCAAAGCACCGAATATCACTAAGCCTAAACCTAAATTTTAGTATTACCTTAATGTACCAATATTCTGTTTGTGAAAATACTTGATAAATATATTTTAAAACGCTATTTGGGAAGTTTTTTCTTCATTGTATTGTTGTTTTCAATGCTTTCAGTTGTTGTAGATTCCGCCGAAAAAATTGAAGACTTCTTAGAAGAAAGTGGCCCCACGGCCGGGGAAGTGTTTTTTGATTATTATCTTAATTTCATTCCATTTATCAATAGTTTAATTTTTCCTTTATACAATCTAATCGCAGTTATATTCTTTACTTCTCGGCTTGCTGCAAATTCCGAATTTATAGCTATGATTGGCAATGGCGTCAATCATTACCGTTTGCTAATACCTTACCTTATAGGCGCGACTTTTATTGCAAGTATTCATTATTATGGCAATCATTACTTAATTCCCCAATCGAATGTGACCCGAACAACTTTCGAAAATACCTATATCTGGAAACACAATTTTGTGGGTAAATCAGCGCATTTTCATGCTGCAGTAAGCCCCACTGAAGAATTTTATTTGCAGGGCTTTAGCCGTTATGATAGCTCGGGAAGTCAGTTTGCTTGGATTCAACACGATAGTACAGGCATGTATCGCAAATCAGTATTGACCGCCTCCAAAATAAAATTATTAAAGGCACCTAATCGTTGGCGATTATCGGGCATAAAAAAAAGAACGAAAGTCAACGGTTACAGAGATGCTATTGATCTTAAGCCGCCGCAAACGTTTATTGATACAACGATTGGATTATTTATATCTGATATGATTAAAAGAGATAATCATAAAGATAATATGACGACCGAAGAGCTCATCGAGTACATTAACAAGCAAAAAGAAAGAGGGCTAGGCGGGACGCTGATTTTTGAAGTTGAGCGCTATCGACGTACAGCAGACCCCTTTTCTATTTTCATTTTAACATTAATCGGATTTTCTATTGCTTCCCGAAAAATGCGCGGTGGTATGGCTTGGCATTTAGTTTTAGGGGTGCTTTTGTGTGCGGTTTATATATTTATGGCAAAGTTCTCTACCACTTTTTCAATTAATGGAGAATTACCTCCTATTGTAGGCGTTTGGGTTCCTAACATTATCTTTAGTTTTATAGCTTTGTTTATTATCTTCAAAGCCCAAAAGTAATATTTTACTTGTTTTTTGGCGCAGCTAAATCTTGTTTCTAGTTTAAGCGATGGTTTTGATAAGGCCGTCTATAAGAACCACCCTTTAGTATGCCTCAAAAAGTGCTTCGTTTAGAAATAATTTATTCAGATTCATTAAGAAACAAAAACCGTATTTTTAGCAGCTTTTGCTCAGTAGTACAAAACTAATGTTAGAAATGAAAGAGGCTAAGCGTACCCATAATAAACAGAATATAATTTACATTTTTTCGAAAAGGCAACAATTTCTCTCAGCTTTTTTAAGGGTTTCTAATACCTCCAAAGATTGAGGTATCGCTTAAAAATTTTGGCCGTATTAATGGCATCATAAATTGCACGGTGTGCTATACCCTCAAATTCAAATCCCTCTTTGTGTAGTGCTTTTTTCAAACCTAATGCTCGGCCACTATTAATGATACGGGGGTATTGGTCTTTTAAGCTAATGTGTTTTTTGACCCATTTATTTTCTAATTGGTGCAAATCGCAATCTTTGATAAGTGCTGAACGATCGTAAAAGCCCCATGAACATAGCAAATATTCTTCTCCTTGCAAACATCCAATCCATTCTTTAAAATCTTCAATTACATCCGGGAAAGTATCTGCTTGATTAACATCTACCTGCGAAATTGAAGTAAGGTTTTTGCAAAAACCAGAGAGCATTGGATGAACAATAGGCTGCACAAAACTCTCAAATCTGCTTAGGGTTTCCCCTTCACTATTTATCAAAACACCTCCTATTTCGATCACCTCACGGCGTTTGCCCCTGGCTTCAAATTCATTTTCCCAACAAGTGGCCTCTAAGTCGTAAACGATATAATTCATGGTGGTATTTTAGAAATGATAGCGGGCCAATGGAGCAACCTCCTGACCACAAAAATCAGCATTCAAAAATTTATAATATGCGGTCATGGCAATCATGGCAGCATTGTCGGTACAATATTCAAATTTAGGAATATAAATGGTCCAGTTTTCACTGCCTTCACATGCTTTTAGGGCAGCCCTTAATCCAGAATTAGCTGAAACACCCCCTGCAATAGCAATGCGTTGAATACCTGTCTGTTGATGTGCTTTTTTTAATTTATTGATGAGTATAGAAACAATTCTATCTTGAACAGATGCACAAATATCGTTGAGGTTTTCTTGAATAAATAGAGGATCTTTTCGATGGTTTTTTTGTAGAAAACGCAGAATATTTGTCTTGAGGCCACTAAAGCTGAAATCTAACCCAGGAATATTTGGTTCAGTAAATTCATAAATAGCCTTGCCTTGCTTTGCTAAACGGTCAATAATAGGGCCCGCAGGATAGTCTAAGCCAAGCAGTTTTCCTGTTTTGTCAAAGGCTTCGCCTGCAGCATCATCGATGGTCTTTCCCAAGATATCCATTTGTAAATAATCATTTACTTGTACTATTTGCGTATGACCTCCTGATACAGTCAGGCACAAAAAGGGAAATTCAGGTCGTGGGGCTTCGATGAAATGTGCTAATATGTGTGCTTGAACATGATGCACCTCAATCATTGGAATATTCAAACTGAGCGCCATCGATTTGGCAAAAGAAACCCCCACTAATAAAGACCCCATTAATCCAGGGCCAAGGGTAAAAGCGATTGCCGAAAGCGATTCTTTGGCTACTCCAGCTTGTTCGAGTGCAGCATGTACAACCGGAACTATATTGATTTGATGCGCTCTTGAGGCTACTTCAGGGACCACTCCACCATAGGCTTTATGAATTGATTGAGAGGCCACGCAATTGGATAAAATCTTTCCATCTTTGAGGACAGCGGCAGAAGTGTCATCGCAGGAGGACTCAATTGCTAATAGAATTACGGGTTTTTTAGCCATAACAAATTACTTTAATACTGCAGCAGAAATTAATACTACTCGGTCAGCAAAAATTATAATGATTAACGAAATGAAAAGCATATAATTTGGTATCTTTAAACTTTATACTTTTTCACCGTTTATAAAGATAGATTTTTCTGTTATTTATGTGTTAATACGGTTCAAAATTTAAGTCTCGCACAATATTAGCATAACATAAACAATAGCCTGCAAAGTTAAAAATTAAACGATAAAATTTTACAATCATTCCTAAAGAACCCCAACATAACGAAACTCAGGAAAGTGCGGATGCTCCGCCACCTCAAAAATCATGGACTAGGCGCCTGATAAAAGGTTTTTTTAAGGGGGTTTTACAAACAATAAAAGGCTTGACCATCTTGTTGGTCTTGTTGTATATCTTGCTTTGGATTCCTTGGGTCCAAACCCAAATTGGTCATTTCTTTGCCCGGACGATGTCTAATCTTTGGGATACTACTGTGCGAATCGACCGGGTAGAAATTACACCGCTTTCGAATTTCAAATTTCACAATTTTTTTATTCAGGATCATCAGCAAGATACTCTAATTTTTGCAGAATATGCCGAGGCCGAAAACTATAATGTTTTTTCGTTGTTTAAGAAAAAAATTGATATTGGAAAGGTCATTGTAAAAGACGCCGTTTTTAAAGTACAACGTCAACCCAATGCAGCGTTTTTTAACATCCATTTTCTAATCGCTTTTTTTGAAGGTAATCATGATGGTGGCCCAAGGCCAAAAAAGTTTGAATTTCACATGGGCGGTGCCGACCTAGTTCGTGCCCGAATTCATTTGTCGGATGCAGCAATCGGAACGACTGCCATCATCACCTGTGATACCGCTTATGTTCATAGTCATGGTGAAATGGGAGTAGATATGATTGGCAAAAAGGTATGGGCTGATAAGGCGCACTTAGCGGGCACCAAAATCGATGTTCATGTATACGATGCATTACCCCTGGCTAGCGAACATCCCGACACCCTTGATTTGATTCCGGTAGATAGTACGATTCCTTATTGGGATGTCGGTTGTGAAAAACTATTGGTCAACGATGTTTCTTTCAGCCTAAGAAACGATCGCAACGGAATAGATAGTAGCCGATTTTTAGATTTTAATAACCTTAATTTTACCAATATAAACCTTGATGTCGATACTTTTAGGTTGCAAAAAGAAGTGTTTACCGGTAAGGTTCGTCAATTGCATGGAATTGACCACGGTGGCTTTGAACTTAAATCGATGCAGGGTGATGCACTAATCAGCCCTAAACAAATTGCCGTATCTAACTTTCTTCTCGAAACGAATAACAGCACTCTTGGACATGCCCTAAAATTAGAGTATAGCAGGTACCGAGATTTTTATGATTTTTCCAATAAAGTAAAAATATGGGCTACGCTTGATAGCACAACGGTGGTTACTTTTAGAGATATTGCTGCCTTTGGTCCTGCAATTAAGCAAAATATATTCATTCGCTCTAATTTAGATCGTCCAATTGCTATTCAAGGCAAATTTAAAGGTAAAGTTAATAATTTTAGGGCTCGGGATGTAGATATCCGGATTAGTAAGCATTCACATTTAGCTGGCAATCTCAGTATGAATGATATTAGTTATCCGGATGCTGCGTTTATGGATTTAAATTTAAAAGAAGTAGCCACTAATAATCAAGACTTAAAAGCAATGCTTCCTTTTTTAAAGTTGCCTCCTAATCTTTCAACCCTAGGACAGATGCGCTTTAAGGGGTCTTATACTGGTTTTTTTCAAGACTTTGTAGCGTATGGGCAACTCGATACCAAATTAGGGCGTATTCGGTCAGATTTACAGCTTAATATCCGAAAAGGTAAAAAAGCGGCAGCCTATAACGGAGGACTTATATTTAATAATTTTGATATTGGCAGCTACCTAAATCAGGAAGACTTTGGTCGAATAACCATTAATTCTAAAGTATCAGGGGTAGGTTTGACTATTGAAACATTGAATGCCAAACTGGAAAATGCTAAAATTGATAGCTTTGACTACAAAGGATACCAATACAAAGATATTTTGATTGATGGGATGTTTCACCAAAAACAATTTGATGGTGATATTGTATCTAGGGATTCAAATATGGCTGTGTTTGTGCGCGGTATTGTCGATCTAAACGAATCAATTCCACGCGTCAATATCAGGGGGACCGTTGATAATATAAATTTTGAACGGGTAAATATTAGCAAAGATGATATTGCTTTACATTTAGATACTTTTGATATTAATGCAAGGGGGTCCAATTTAGATAATTTTACGGGAGACCTTTCAGTAAGAGGAATTCGTGCAAGACGCGAAACTATTAGCTCTACGATCAACAGTATTATCGTAAAAGCGAATAATATACCTGATAGTCTAGCCGCCGATACACGTGTTTTTAATCTAAGGTCGGATGTAATGGATGTAAGTATATGGGGGAAATACGACGTGGTTAATTTAGTGCGATCACTCGAGAATTTTTTCAAAATAAACCATCCTAATCTTTTCAAAGAGTTACAATATAACCAGAATTTCGCCAATTCCGAACCTGTTTCGATTGCAGATGTGGCGCTTCAAGCAGGCATAGTCAGTTTAGATACGATACCGCATCAAGAGTTCGACATTCGTCTCGACCTTAAAGATTCTAAAAATCTTACACAATTACTCGACAAACAATTTAAATCGCTAAAGGATATTGAACTCACGGGGCATTACTACGGAATGGATGGCTATCTAGAATTGGAAGGTAAAATTGGCACCTTGGAAATAGGAGATATTGGCTTTAGCGACATTAAACTAAGTGGTAATGCTGAAGGGCCTGAATTTGTCGTCAATAGTGTAGTTAAAGCACTTAATATTCAAGGTAACCCTTTTATTCCAGGGATAGAATTGGCTTTAGATGCTATCGGTGATTCAGTCCTTTTTGTAGCCAAAGCAGATGCAGTAGGGGAGTTTGCCTCTAAGCTCGATATCAAAGGTAAGTTAGAAATCAATGAAAAACTTGTGGTCCTGCGGTTAGATACTTCTAGTTTGAATATTTTAGACCAATCGTGGGTAATTAATGATGATAATTATGTCAAAGTTGGTGACAAGGTTTTGGACATTAGCAATGTCAATATGTACAGTGGCAACAAAAAAATTGAATTAAAAAGCATTAATGATAATTTGGGAGCGGAAGTTAAAGTAGAAAATATGGATTTAGGCTGGTTGTATAGCCTTATGAAGCCCATACCGAAAGTTGAAATTGATGGGCGTTTTTCCGGTATAGCTTCCATTCAAAATGTATTTAATCAAAAAACTATTTTTGCGGACTTTGGAATCGATACGCTAATTATTAATCGTGATTTTTGGGGAGCTAATTCACGCTTCTTGGTTCGTGCGGATAGTATCAAGTCGACCTTTAGGGGCCTCTTTACGCATAGTTCAGATTTTGTAGACAGCCTGTATGTAGGGGCCAATTTTACTCCTACTATAGCCACCAACGATACTTATCTGCAGAATTTATTGGATGTGGATATTACTGTAGAAGGTGCTAAAGCGTCTATTTTAGAATATTTCTTAAAGGAGCAAATATCCGCCACAGAAGGATTTGCCGACGCTCAAGCTCGTATTTTTGGCAAAATAGAAGGTAAAAAGACTAAATTAAATATCGAGGGAGATGGATCAGTACGCAAAGTACGCACGACGGTCAATTTTTTGCAAACGACCTATGTTTTATCTCAAGGAAACGTAAAAATTGACAACAGTGGGTTTCATGTCGACCCTCCGCTTGTTCTGACAAATGGGAAAGAGTATTTTAGTGGAGGTGTTCCTGTTGTAGAGGCTTCCAAACCCTTGGATACTGCGTATATTGGAGGTCGTTTGGTGCACGAAAATCTCAAAAATTTTGGTTTAGACATCACTGCAGTTATGAAAAATAACTTAGCAATGAATACCACAATAGACGACAACAGTACATTTTATGGAACTGTTTACGCTACCGGCACCGCCTCTTTCAGTGGACCGTTCGAAAAACTAAAACTTAAAGTTGACGCCACAACCGAGCCAAACACTACGTTCAATTTGCCAGTCGGAGGGCCTTTAGAGGTTTCCGAGACCAATTACATATCTTTTGTAGACAAAACACAAACCATTGATTCTTCTACCATCAAATCAGTAAAAGATCAAGTCTTGGCAGGGTTAGATATACAAATAATTGCGCACATCAAGCCCTCTGCTGTCGCAAGGCTTATCATCGATGAAAAAGCTGGGGATATCATAGAAGGATCTGGCAAAAGTGACTTGCGTATTAATTATAGTCCCACAGGCGAGCTTCAAATGTTTGGTGATTTTGAAATCACCGAGGGCAATTATCTTTTTACCTACAAAAACCTAATCAACAAACCTTTCAAAGTTATTCCAGGAGGGACTATTTCTTGGGGCGAAAATGATGGAGACCCTTATCGTGCCCAATTAGATATACAAGCTGCCTATCAAAAAGGATTAGGAGTCAGCAACCTTGTGAGTAGTTATACCCTAGGTAACCCTGAATTGTCAAGTTTGGCAAATCAGCCTTGTAATGTAGATTTATTGATGTTGTTGAGGGGCGAATTGTTTCAGCCAGATATTAATTTTGACATTAAAATTTCGGATGTTCCTGCTCGATTGCAAAATCCTGTTAATTTGGCCTTAAGAACTATAAAGGCCGACAAAAATGAATTGAATCGACAGGTCTTTGGGGTAATCGCTTTACAGCAGTTTCTTCCCTTAGAAAACAATGTAGATTTAGGCAATTCAGTTTTAAATACAGGAATCAGTACCGTTTCGGAATTGGTATCTCAACAACTTACTTTGTATATTAATGACCTTCTTGAAGGTGTCATTAAAGATGTTGGCTTTATATCTAGTTTAGAATTTGATTTTAATTTCAATGTTCGGGACAGCGACAATCAGACGATTAATTCACGCACATCTAATGTTCGTGTGGGGTCAGATGTTAAGTTTTTGAATGATAAATTAACTGTTTATGCTGGAGCGAATATGGATATTGCCAGTGAAAATCAAACACTTTCTACCGACGAACAAGGAAATAACTATATTGGAGGAGACTTTAGAGTCGAGTATGCAATTACAAATGATGGGCAACTCAAAATCAAGGCTTATAACCGTACTGAATCGACTATTTTAGGGCGGTCAGTTCGAACAGGAATTGGGTTTTCCTACAAAAAAGAATTCAATTCCCTCAAAGATTTAATGGAAGAGTCTAAAAAAAATCGGGTGCAGCGATGGGAGCGTAATATTACTGAACTAAGTAAAAAAATTGATGCAATAGACCTACAAACAAAGGCAGTAAATGTAGGGTCGGTACAACTAAAGAAATATACCAAAACGCTTGAACAATTAACCAGAAAAAGGTCGAACTTTCAAAAGAAATTAAAGCTACACAAAAAAAGAGAAGACAATTAGAAAAAGGATTTTCTGTCTAACAGAAAATCCTTTTTTGGGGTTCAAATATCGTGGTAAACTTAAGACTCGATAACAGCAGATAGTCCGCGGTCCGATAAAGCTTCTTTAATTGGTTTAAGTTCTTTCATAGCACCTGTTTTGACCGTAGCCTTACCGTTGAAATGAATCATGTAACTCA
>CAJQQM010000028.1 GCA_905480485.1 uncultured Aureispira sp. | reverse complement strand
TTCAGATATAGGAGTTTTAAGCAGTATTTCTTGCCTGTTGATTAGTTCTTGTTCTGATGATGCGCTATTTTTTGACGCTATTTTTTGGCGCTTACCTAGACTAATTTCTGAGATTGTAGTTCTTTTTTTAATACTTGGAACTTCTGCTGCTTCCAATGTTTTTGGGAGGTCTAGTTGGCTATGCGATAAAGTGGATTGTTTAGGGCTAGATAAGTTTTGTTTTTGTGGGGTGTTTTTAGTTATGGTCCTTTTTGTTTGATCAGATAGAACGAATTTAGTAGGGTAGTTGTATTCCGGGGTACAGGTCCTTAGCCACAATAGCACTAAAAGTGCCATACTTAATTGTATCGTTCTTTTTCTAAAACGTTTAAATTTAGAGCGTTTTTCGAGTGAATTGTTTATGCCCGACCAAGCTTTGTCAACTTCAAGCCTTGATTCAATGCTGTCCCAAAATAACTCAACAGCTTCATTGTGCTGAATGGATGCAAAACTATCTTTTATTTTTTTAGTCGATTCTGAGGTAGTAGCTGTACGGGCGAGTTCTTTGGAAATATTATCCCACAAATTAGGTAGGCTATCATCAATGGATACCTGTTCAAAACTATCTTTTATTTTATTTGACTTATCCATGTAGCGCGTTAATTGAAATTTGTAACATTTTTTTTGCACGACTAAACTGTGATTTAGAGGTGCCTTCCGTTATACCTAATAGTTGCGCTATTTCCTTATGTTTGTATCCTTCTATGGCGTACAATTTCAAAACCTCTTTAGCTTTCTGTGGCAAAGAGTTGACCAATTTAATGATGTCATTTGCTTCAAGTTCGCCAATGATACTGTCAATAGAGGCATCTACTTCACCGCTTTCGGCCATCGGAATCACTAATTTGATATCGCGTTGTTTTTTATTATAAGCGTTAATCGCTGTGTGAACAACCGTTCTTCTGATCCAGCCCCGTAAGGAACCTTGAAATCGGAATTTTTTGATATTTTTAAATATTTTAATGAAGCTGTCTTGTAAAATATCCGCTGCATCCGATTTGTTTTTAGCATATATCAAACAAACTTTATACATATCAGAGGCGTACCTTTTGTATAGCATCTCCTGGTATTGACGATTATCCTCAATACAGCCTTTTATAAGTTCTATGTCTGATATCTTATCCAATAGGGCTATTATTCTATTTGAAAGCTTAAGTTGCCTCCTATTGCTGCGATTACAATGTTATATATTTCTAAATTTGAGCTTTCATTGATCTGTATAACTTGATTACCATCTATCAAATCGAAATCTGCATTGTTAAGCAAAGGAACTGGAACTTCCTTGAACCAGAATTTAGGATCAAGGCTGATTTGAATTTTTTGAGCATCCCCTTCATTTAACAGCATTAATTCAGTATTATTTGAATCAATCAAATTTAAATTAAACTCTTGCAAGTCTCTGTAGTCAAATTGAACAATAGAGGACGGTTTTGATGGGTTGCTATAAGAATAATTTCCAAGGATAGATATACTGTTCGTATCAACAAAGGACTTGAAAGATAGATTTATGGCAGAATACTCGCCTTGAGGTAAGTCAAATTCCAGCTCTGACACATAATTATTACTGTCTAAGTTGATCGAAATGCCGTTTTCAAAGCTTCTAATAAACTCAAAGTTTTCTGCCATAGGTCGTTGTCCAGATATCGTAACTTCAGATATGATTAAACGACCATTGGATAACAATAGGTCATCAGATGGTCCAATTCCAGTGGTATCCATATTAATGGAAAAGGAAATTGTGGTAGGGTTTTTATAGAGGCCGTCCTTCTCACAGGCCATCTGAAGCATTATCAAAAATAGTGCTACAAAGAAAAGAAAAGCTTGTTTGAAATACTTGGAAATCATATCAAGAACTTAATAGTATAATAGAATAAAAAGGTGTGGCATATAAAATATACTAAATTTTAGTTGTTTGTCACTATAACAACAACAAAAACTGTGCGGGCTTGAATAGATTTCGAGATTAACTACCGCTGCGGGGGTTTTTACTTTTGAATTCTAACGCTAAGTTGTATCGAAGACTTAAGTAAGCACCAACGCTAAAAAGACGCGCCGTATTAATATTAGGGTTGTTTAGTTTGGTTTTGACTACATCAACAAGCCCGAGGCTGCTTGATACACCGTAGTCTACTGTAAAACGTTTAAATTGGTGAGAAGACCCCACAGAAATTCCTAATTGTATATTGGTTTGATTAAAATACTGACTTGATGAGTTAGTTGTATTGGAGGAATACGTTTTTTCATGGGTCAAAAAACCGACATTTAATTCACTTCTAGCATATAATTTAGTAATACTTTTTTGTCGATTTATCGCCCAAATATTTCTTTGGTAACCCAAACTTAAATCAAAGTAGGATAATTCAATATTAGTCGTTAAAAAATATCCTTCAGGAGTAAAATTGCCAAAATTTTGTTGGATACCCGTATAGGGTGTTGCTGTAAAATAGACACTGTTAAAACGGTCTATATTACAAAGGAGTATAACCCCGAAATTGCCTGCGAATTTGATATTTGTTGACGAAAAACTTTTTGATTCATGTGCCCTTAAGGCCTCCTCACCAATGAGCATTGCGGTACCTGCTCGGCCAATAAGACCAATCTCTATATTTAATTTGTGTTTATTTTGATCCTTGTAAGTTAGTAAGGAGACTGTTTCAGTTGCTGCAATTTTTGGCTGACTTATAGCACGCGAAGTCAAAGTTTGAATCGTATTGAATTCGCGACTTGAAATAGGAACTAGTGGGTTTTGCTTATTAGTAGAAGGGGCTAACTTGGTATTATTCAAGTTAGATGCATTATTTTTTGATGAGGCAGTGGCAGTAACAATAGTCTTTAATGCTGCGTCTGAAGCTGTATTTGTAATAGATTTTTGATAAAACAAAAGAGCTGCTGTTAAATTTTCATGTTGCCAGGATAGAGCGTTTTGTAAGGGCAAGTGCGCTATACTTGTATAAGGGAGTGCGCTTTTTTCTCTGATTTCTTGAGAAAGTATTTTGTTGTTTTCTTTATTTTTGATAGCTGTACTAGAAGTACTACTTTGATCAGAATTAATTATTAGGCTTTTGATATTTTTATTTTGCTCTTGTGCAAATGTTCCTTTATTCTTTGTTTCTAAAGTGCTATTTTTTTTGCTTAAATTAGGCCTGTCTTTCGATGTCTTCTTTTTTTGAGGGTGTACTACTAAGGGCTTTGATTCATCTTTGTCCACTTGTTGTTCTGTCAAGGTACTATTTCCTTTGTAAGAAAGATATTCGTTATCTAGCAGGCATGTTTTACATAAAAGTAAAAGCAACGATACTGCGGCGATTCTTTTGAAGTAGTATAAGGCATCGTAGGCAACAGAACTCTTTTTAACGTCTGTAACGGCTGTATCGAGTTTGTCAGATATTTCTTGCCAAGTATTTGAAGAAGGGACTGCAGATTTAAAATATTGTTGGAAGCCTGCTTTAATAATAGTATCATTAATAGCAGTATGTTCAACAAGTTCTTGGTCTATTCTTTTAGAGAGGTCATCCCAAGAAAATAAAGGCGTAAGTACTCCATTGAAATTTTGTTCGAAGCTATTTTTAACAAAATCTAAGTCAGTACTTTTTGTATCATTAGGTTTGTCGAATTCTTCAGCAATGTCTTGCCATTGAGATTCAGGAATCTCTTTATCTTGGAAGTTTTCTACAAAACTTTGTTTAATAATAGTGAAATTCTCTTTAGAGTCGGTACCAACAGCAGCCTCTAATTGTTGCTCAATTTTATCCCAGGTAAATTTGGGTGCTGTATGACTAGCAAAAGTTTGTACAAAACTGCCTTTTATAAAAGAAGCATCTTTTTCATTAAATAAACCTTCCGTTAGTGCTAATTGGTCGTCTTTGTTAAGACCATTACCCTTAGCGTCCAAACCAGGTACTTGATCTTTATTTTTCATGAAGACTATTTATAGAAATTTGTAATAGTTTTTTCGCACGATTCAATTGAGACTTTGAGGTGCCAACTGAAATATCAAGCATGTTGGCAATTTCTTGATGTTTGTACCCTTCTATTGAATATAATTTTAAAATTTGTTGAGCTTTTTTGGGAAGCTGATTAACTAATTTAACAATCTCAGCAGCTTCAAGATGTCCTGCAATATCATTAACAGAGTAATCTAGATAGCCGGTGTTCGCCATAGCAACAACCAATTTGTTTTCTCTTTGTTTTTTGTGATATGCGTTGATTGCTGTAAAAACAACAGTACGCCTAATCCAAGCACCTAAAGGGCCTTCGAACTTAAATTTGTGAATGTTTTTAAAAACTTTGATAAAACTATCTTGTAAGATATCTGAGGCGTCAGCTTCGTTTTTAGCATACATAAGACAAACTTGGTACATATCTGTACCAAATCTGTAATAGAGTTGTTCTTGGTAGCGTCTTTTTTGTTCGATGCAACCTTCGACAAGTTCTTTTTCTGTTAAGTTAGCTAGTACGGCTGATTTCATATCTAATTACTTTCCTTCCAAAACGGATGTAGCGTCTTGTCCTATTCTAGGATCTATCTCATTATATATGTTTACGTTATCAACGTTAGTAATGTTTATAATTTCTTGATTATTTACAATAGTAGTGTTAGAACCGTTCATAATTGATGAAGTAATGTTCTTGAACCAAAAAGGTGGGTTTAAAACAATTGATGGGTCTTTGTATTTGTCAGTCGAAATTTCGAAAGAACTATTTCCAAATTCGTCCCTTACAACTAAATCAATTGTTTTTGGGTTTTCAACCTCAATAATAACGATGGCCGGATTTTTATTTGGATTATTGTAAACAAATCTACCCTCTACCAAAATATTTTCGTTTAGGGTTTGTTCGAGTGTTTCAAAACTAATCGTTAATGATGTATAATTCCCTTGCGGAAGACTAAATGTTAGTTCAGGTGGTTTGATGCTGTCTAAAAAATTTACTTTTAATCCATTTGGAAAACTTCTAGAAAAACTAAAGTCATCTGCGTTTTCTACCGAACCATTGACTTGGATAGAACTTAAAATGACGGCACCACTGTGAAAGGTTAAATCACCAGGTCCACCATTAGAACCTTGTGGGTTAATTGTCAAGTCAAACTTTATGTCAATAGGCGTCTTCCAAGGTTCAGTAGGCTGACATCCAACAAACACAACAACGATGGCATATAAAAAGAATCTTTTCATAATTAATAAAACTTAAAAGGCGTTGGAACAAGCAATTATTAAATACGTTTAAAAAGTTAATAAGTTTTGTTCGATAGTAAAAATAGAATGTTTTTGTGGCAATTAAAAAAAAGAAGGACCGGGGATGGTCCTTCTCTAAGTTCTCTCCTCGCCAAAAGAGTTTCAATTTGTCAACAAATATTAACATGATTGAAGTAAACTTATATCCATATTATGGTATCATGGATATCACAAAAACTTTTACAATTCATTTAGGATAGATAAAATGTTCTACTAAAAAAAAGTTTGGGGAAACTTATAGAACAAATAATTTTAACTTTTATAAAACTACTCCCTTGACAAGCGTGCGGTTTAAATGGTTGGAATTTTTTTTATTTTTTTTAAAAAAAAATAAAAAAAAGGAAAGATTCCTCCAAATCTTTCCTTGTGTCTTCATTATTCTTGAAGAATTTCAATCAAAATAATAGCGGTATCTATTTACATTGGATTGAATTACGTATAGGTAATAAAAGAAAAGTCTTTAAACTCCTCTCTATTAATACGACAAATCTAAATTGAAAATAGTTGCATTGTGTTTCATAAAATTTAATTTTATTAGACTAAAATTGAACAAACACAAAATATATGTGATTGATAACCCTATTAATTATTTAGTTGAATTTTTTCTAGTAAGGTCAATTGACTTATTGGTTCCTCTATAATAAGGCTGTAAAGCCCTGCTTCAAAAGTTTCAAAATTTAGGCTGATTTTGTTAATGCTATTCGGATGGACTTCTATAAGTCTAAAATAGATTTGCTGTCCAAGTTGGTTCATTAGACTTACATGAATCTTTTCGCTTGCGCCAATTTCTAAATCCAAATTAATAAATTTATAAGCAGGCTTTGGGAAAATATTATGCAAGTGCATTTTGCCTTTTGTGGTATATTGGTTTCGATCAATTACAACAATTTGTGAATAAGAAACGCTGCCGCTAATATCCCTTATCTTTAGTCTGTAATAGCTGTTATTATTAAAAGGTTGTAGGTCTTTAGTATAAAATTGGTTGGTTGTTGTTTCGGTTATGGGCAATGGGCAATTATAGAAATCTATTCCATCTAAACTTTTCTGAACGCTAAATTGGTGTATGTCATGTGTACTTGACGTGTTCCAGCTTAGTTCAACGTAATCTTGTTTAGACTTTGCTTGAAAGTTATTGAGTTCGTTGTATAATAGTATGATGCCTCCCGTTGCCTCAAAATCCCAAGCACACCAGTCTCCTGCATTTCCGTCTACGGCAATAAAATACGTTTGGCCAATCGTTAATCCTGACAAGGTTAGGGGGTCTGTCCCCACAACACAACCCAAAAATCCATTAGATGCTAAGGGTAGCTGACTCATAGCCGCACAAGATGTCCAGACTCCGAATTGTGCAAGTCCTTGCTGTCCGTCATTGCACACGATATTACTAATTTCAAGTGTAGCACTTGTTTGAGTAGGTGTGAATGAATAAAAAACAGTGTTTTCGTTCGATAGCCAACTCCCTCCTTGGCAAACTTGACCAAGTCCTGCGCTACTTGGAGGCAAAACACTTGATGTAGCTGCAGGCATAGCCCCTACATTACAACCTCCCTGACTTGCGATAGCTGCATTGGCGCAGTCATTGTTAGGTGCAACAGCGGGGAAACCCTGAAGTTGCACATTTTGAATTGAGAATGCTTGTGTTGAATAGACAAACATATAAAGTAATTGGCTTTCGTCTATCCCTAATACATTGATGGGTAGTAATTGAAAGCTATTACCTTGTCTTCTTAACAATACTTGGCAGCCTAATTCTGTCAAGCTATTGCAACTAGTACCTTGATAAAATGCTACAAATATGTCTTGTGAGCCAGAAGCATCATCAGGGTTTATATCTAATGAAGCTGATGTGACACCGTTAATAGGATCATAAGTTATCCAGGTACCTTCTGTCCTGCCATTACCAGGTATGCCTCCACAGGAGGGAGAGGGACTAGGGGCATCTATGTTTCCTGGTGCATTTACATTGACGAGTCCTGAGGTAGCATTAAAACAAGGGTTGCCTACTGTGTTGCAAGTTACCGTATCTAGTGTAGAGTTTATAGTAAGTCCACAAGGCGTGGCATTGCTCGAAGATTGAGAAAAACTTGTACTCGGTGGACAGTTTTGACAAGGACAAGGGCCTCCGCAATCTACGCCTGATTCTCCTTGGTTCTGAATTTTGTCACCACAGGTAGCTGCGTTTTCTGTTATGCAAATTGTACCAGACATCGGGCTATTAGAGCCAACGTGTTCTATTATGACAAGATATCGCACGCCTAGTGTGCCTCCTCCTGTAACAGATTCTATACCTCCAATACCCGTATTGTCGGCACATTCTCCAGCAAAAAAGCCAGCACAAGGATCAAGGTCGGTACCTGCCATAATTTGGACAACAGCATCAAAACCAGGGTCAGGCGTAAAAGTTATGGTGTTGCCAGCTATTCCTGTACCGTCGTACCAAAACCATCCGTCATTTATAAGCGTAGCTCCATTGCTGCAGTCTGTAATGTCGTAAAGGTTATTTAGATTAGCTGTTGAAACGGAAATGCCGCAATCTCCATCTGTAATTTGATTGGCTACATTGTAAGCGCAGGGATTGTCAACAATTGTTTGAGCACTTATGTTTAATTGAATTAAAATAATCAAATACAGGGTGAGGCAGTGATTAAGACGGTAGACTTTATTCATGATTAAGAGTTTTAAGGGGGGGGGCGATCAGGTTTTTGTGTTTATTATATTTTTAAATGCACGGATGAGTTGTTTTTTTCTTCTAAAATTGAGGCTCGATTTTACCCCAATTCTGTAATCCATGTTAAATAAACAAAAATTATACTATATGAATATAGCTGTTTCGTTATTTGTTTATTATATTGTATTTCAGTGACTTATGCTTGGTTTAGGGTCATTGTCAACCCACAAATAAAAAGCGGGAAAATTTCTATTTAATAGAAATTTTCCCGCTTATAAAAAAGTGACTCTGTTTTATTCAATTCGAATTCTTCGAGTAAAATGATAGTTTGCGGAGTGAATATTGACATAATAAATGCCGCTCGAAAAATAATCAATATTCAATTGTTTTTTATAGATTCCTGCCTGGTTTGGATCAATATTAAATTGTTTTATTAGTATACCTAAATTTGAAACTATTTCGATGGTATAGCTTTCGGCAGACGGGATCTTAAATTGTAAGGTATTGTTAGATTGGTTCAAAACCGTTGGAAATACCTCTATCGATACCGACTGATCTACAGAAAGAGCAACCGTATTAGAGTATTCAAAATGTGCGTCAAAATCAAGTTGTTTTAATCTAAAATAATGCATTCCTTCAGCAAGGTTTTCTACCGAGAATGAATAATTTTGTTGCGCGAGGCTGTTGCCTTTCCCTTGAATAAATCCAATTTTTTCAAAATTCAGATTTGTCTGTGTTGCATGTTCTATCTCAAACCCTAGATTATTGGTCTCTGAACTTGTTTGCCAAGCTAATTGTGCATCATTTATATTAATTAAAGCGGCCTCAAAATTCAATAATTCTACAGGAAGGGGATTTAAAACTGTAATTTTCACAGGATAAGCAATTTCACAGTCGTCTCCAGAAAATGACATTCCTTTCAATTGTAAATCATATTCACCCTCTTGCGTAAAAGGAAAGGTTTCTAGAGTAAAGTCCGTTCCTTGACTAAAGATAGAGACACCCCTATCGATATTAGGTAAGGCTTCGTCTTCGATAACGTAAAGAATCCCTGCGGTGGTAGATGACAAAGTAAAGGTTGCTGTGCCGCCTAGACTAGCTATCGTAAATGCAGTAGGTGTATAGGTAAATGCGGGAGGAGGACTACAATTTACAATTTCTTGAATTGCACAGAAAAGTTCTAATGCGCCAGGTTCTTGTATGCCTATGGTAAGCACTCCGCCACCATAAAGTTCGGGCGATGGAACTACAATTGACCAGCTTGTCGAACTTGTTGTGGTGCTAGCAATTAGTGCCCCGTCGATGTATAGATTCACCAAGGTGTTGGTTACGGGCGAACTCAAGCTACCATTTATCGTGCTTGATGTTTCATTGTAGGGGGCGTTGGTGAATAGTCCGCATCTATTGCCTGTGGCATTGAGGGCTGTTACTTCTAGTGATGCATTGCTTGTGCCGCAAGCAGTTGTAATTGTTGCAAAATAGCTAGTACCAACAATAGCATTTATAGTCGATGTCCAGGAACCTCCAATAACTGTGGTAGAACCTAAGGACGCTGTGGGTGCAGCAACATTAAAAATATCAACTGTTGCGCCTTCTTCGTTTGACGTTCCGGAAAGAACGGTACCTGCAGTGATTTCTCCATTGATATTTGCGTTAATTGTCGGCGGTTCCAAAATGCAGGAAACAGAAGAGGTGGCCGCTGCAGATTCACAGCTTAAGTTCGATTGGGCTGTAATGCTTATATTATCAGCACTAAACAAAGGACTTACGCCTATAAAGGCATAATTTCCTCCAGTGGCAATAGTTGACTCAATAAAAAAACCATTTATGTAAAGGCGTATAATGTCGTCAGCTGTTGAAGTGCCTTCTATGTCCGAACTACCTTCAGTAATTGGATTTGTACTAATAGTAGGTGCCGTTGCTGCTCCTGACAATGGAAATGAGCCTCCGTTTCTGTCTAGGCAAATTGAAGCAGGTATTGATGGACAGTTGGCCGATTGACTTACAACGTTGTAAGTGCCCTCTTGCATATCGCCTGAACCTGCAGTACAAATATTAGAAACAGTATTGTTTGTCAAGGATAAGCCGTCCCAACCCCATGCGCCCGTTGCATCGGCTGTTATGCTTACCAAGGTATTTTCGGTAGGATTTGCTGGAGGTGCCAATAATAGCGAGATGGTAATAGTTGCATTGGGGTCGGTAGTTCCTTTGATGCCTTTAGAACCAACGCAACTAATTATTGGTGCTGCAGGTGTATTGCTAGCATTACAATCCGAAACTATTATAATTTGAGGGTCAGGGTCACAAACACCCTCGCCCGTGGCCTGAGCAGTAGCATAGATGGTGTCGCCGTTTACAAGTGGCCCTGGTAAAGTCATTCCCCAACCTGTACCGTCGGTTGCATTAGTAGTTCCTTGGCTCGTTCCATTTACAAAAACCTCAATAGTGGCCTCGTTAGGCTTCGTGGGGCTAGTTGCTGACCAGTTTCCGGTAATTGGGATATTGGTTCCGGAAGAAATCGGACCGTTTATAGTAGGAGGATTGGTACAAGAACAAGGCTCGGTACTCGTTGGAGAAATACCAATCGGTGTTCCGCATTGATAAAATATAATATCCTCGTAGCTTCCTCCACCATTAATATCAGAAAGTGGGCCTCCAAGTGCTGGTTTAGGAGCCATTACGGTGGTAGCAGCGTATCGAAGTGGGGTGTTGGCATTAATTCCGAAAGTAGTATATAAATCAGATAAAACGATGTAGAAATCGTGGAAATAATCTGGATCGTCACAATTGTTGGTGAGGGCTACTGAACGTTGATGATGGCTATTGATGGGGTATACTACATCAGGTACAAGAGGGTTGTCTATTCCATCAACATTGTACATAGCAACTTGAAAATTCGTCTCTAAGACTATTTCAATTTCAAAGCCAGGGTTTCCGTTGGTTCCAGTTGTTTTAGGAATGTAATTGGGGTCTGCATTAGGCCCACAACAACCAAAAAGCATGTCGCTATCAATTAAAATGGAGTAACCTTTAGATCCTGGAGTGGTGCTGCCCTGCCTGAATCTAAATAATAAGTTGGTTCCATCAGAATACATGTAAACACCTGAATCGAAAGAATCAATTCGTACTATATCGCTGAATTTGCAATCTGCTCCACGAACCAAGTCGGAAGTAGGTTCGGCATAAGGAACAGGCAGAGGTTGGAAGGGGATATCACTTTCAGTGATATCATTAAGGGTGTAGCCGGTTGTAATAGTAGAGCTCCAGCCATCACCATTAGGATTGAGTGGTGTTACTCCCATTCCACCTGGCGGCACGTAAATTATGCCAGGGGTTTGTGCAAAATTTGAAAAATGGAGAACACATGCGAAGAAGATTATGGGTAAAATTCGTCTCATTGTTGGGGTTTAAAAGGTGACAAAACATTTTTGTGTAATGGGGATTAAGTTTGTCTAGTTCAGCAATTTAAGTAAATTAAGTCGAAAATTCAAATTATGTTTGTTGTAACTTGCAGATTTTTAATGCTTAATGATTAATTCTATGTTTTGTGGGCTTAAAAAAATGGGAGCTAAGGTGTTATCTAGAATCCAGCATTTTTGAGGCCGATACAGGGTTGATATTCGTTCATAAAAAAAGGCAGCAATTACCTTTTGTAAATTGCTGCCAACCAGAAACACTCAACATGATCTGAACTTAGCGTCTTTAGCTCTTCTAAAGAGCATTATGTTATTTTTAGACCTCTTTTAAAAAATTAAGTAAATTTAACTTAGATCAAGGTCAAATAATTTGTGTTCTTCAATAATTAAAGAGAGTTGATTGCTGTAAGGTAACTGCAATTGATCAAAACCATCTAACCATAGTTTATAGTTGCGTTTTGCATATTGTTTAATGCCACTGAAATCATTGTTGCTGAGCCTAAGACTATTTGCTCTAAAACTAGTCCAAGCATTCTCGCAGTGTATATAACAGTTATTATCAGCAATATGATTACCTATTAGGCCATCATTAAGTAGGTTCTCGGCGCAAGTTGTTTGAAAGTAATTATTCTTGCTTTGTGCTAATTCGCTTGTACCATAATTGCTGGCTAAAATAGCATGCGCTAAAATAATAGAGGCGGGAATATCAAATTTATTCATCTCCGAAATTGCAAGCTTTGAAAAACGATCGATAAATTTAATTTTAGTTTCAGAAGAAATTGAAGCTGCTTTTTTTGTTTCTGGGAAAGGCAATAAAATAGCTTCAGATGAGCTCGGATAGTAATTTAATGAAGCACTTTGAACAGAAGGCGTGGCATCGAACTTAAATAACAACCATCCACCTAAAAGCAGGAGTAAAAGCTTTTGACGATGTCTTTTGCCGATTTCTTCCATGCCTTCCTTGCTCAGTTGTCGTTTGAGTTGAGGCCATTGCAAACTATACCAAAGTGCTGACAAAATAGATTGGATAGGGCTTTTTTTGTTTTTTTCCGATTCTTTGTGGCAAGGATGATTGTTTTCGACTTGGTATTTGTAATTTTGACAATCGACCTCAACAAATTCTAAATAGGAATTGTTTTGATTCGCTGTTCTGTTGATATGCTGTCCACCACGCAAGTCTGTTAAGAATCCGTTTTTGTCGACGCTGAATTTATTATAGTTCATAACTTAGAATTTTAAAATAAAAGAAACATATTGTTTAGCCCTTGTTTTACAAATATAAAACAATATGTTTTTAAAATGCAAGTTTTGTATTCATTTTTTTAAAACTTTTTGTTTTATGCAGTTGTTTTATGCCTACGAAGTACACGAAAAACATGCTTTATTGGATGCTGAGGAAACAAGGCATTGTATGCGAACCTTAAGAAAAAAAGTAGGTGACAAGGTTCGATTTACAGATGGAATGGGCTATTTATATGAAGGGTCAATTCGTTCGTTAACCAAAAAACAATGTGTTTTAGACATCTTATCCAAAACACAAACCCAACATTTAGAGGAACATTATCTTCATTTAGTCATTGCCCCAACTAAAAATATAAGCAGAATCGAATGGCTGCTTGAAAAGGCTACAGAATTGGGTGTTCAAAAAATTAGCTTAATATTGTGTAAGCATTCTGAACGAAAAAAAGTAAGAGAAGATAGGCTGCAAAAAATTATCATTTCAGCGGCAAAACAATCGCTGCAAACGGCTTTTCCTCGATTAGAATCGCTTGTCACATTTAAAGAAGTTTTAGAAACATACACCGGGTTCAAAAATAAATACATTGCGCATTGTCAGTCTGGCAATCTTGAACATTTCAAAACGCTGATTCCTAAAGGGGAAGAGGTCTGTATTTTAATAGGACCCGAAGGAGATTTTAGTGCAGAGGAAGTAGATGTCTCGCTAAAATATGGGTTTGTATCAGTTGGACTTGGTGCTACTAGATTGCGTACAGAAACAGCCGGATTGTATGCATGCAGTATTGTAGCAGCGCTTAATAGTTAAAAAAAAAGAGCGACTATTTACTAGTCGCTCTTTTTTTATTCCCATTCAATGGTCGCCGGAGGTTTGGATGTAATATCATAAACAATACGATTTACATTTTTTACTTCGTTGACAATACGTGTCGAAATGGATTCCAAAACAGGATAAGGGATTCTTGCCCAATCGGCTGTCATACCATCTAAACTAGTTACCGCCCTTAGCCCAATGGTGTAGTTGTACGTACGTTCATCTCCCATTACACCCACGGTTTTGATGCCGGTTAGTACGGCAAAATATTGCCAAATTTCTTTATTTAATCCTGCATTTTTTATTTCATCTCTGTAAACCCAGTCGGCTTCACGGAGGATGGCAAGTTTGTCTTCTGTTATGTCGCCAATTATACGAATGGCTAGGCCAGGTCCTGGAAAGGGTTGACGGTCAACTAATGCATCCGGCAAGCCAACTTCACGGCCAACGGCACGTACTTCATCTTTAAACAAATCTCGTAGCGGTTCCACCAATCCTGTAAACTTTATATCCTCAGGAAGTCCTCCCACATTGTGATGACTTTTTATCACTGCGGCATGTTTGCTTCCACTTTCAATAACGTCGGGATAAATAGTGCCCTGTGCCAACAGTTCAACCCCTTCTAACTTCTCGGCTTCAGCTTCAAATACACGAACAAATGTTTCGCCGATATTTTTACGTTTGGCTTCAGGGTCGCTTATTCCTGCAAGTTTAGTCAAAAATAAATCTTGTGCATTCACACGAACTAGATTAAGGTCAAATTGTTCGGTAAAAACCTTTTCTACCATATCTCCTTCATTCTTACGCAACAAACCATTGTCTACAAAAATACAAGTCAATTGATGTCCTACTGCTTTATGTATCAGCATAGCTGCAACCGATGAATCTACACCGCCAGATAAGCCTAAAAGGACTTTGCGGTCACCTATTTGTTCGCGTAGGCTTTTGATGGCGCTGTCCACAAAATTACGCATCACCCAGTCGCCCTTGCATTGACAGACTTCATATAAAAAATTGTGCAACATTTGGCTGCCCTTAGGGGTGTGAACCACTTCAGGGTGATACTGAAATCCATAGATCTTTTTTTGGTCGTTGGCATAAGCTGCAATCGGACAATGATCGGTCTTTGCAATTACCTTATAACCGTCTGGCAAAGAGGTGACATGATAGGTATGACTCATCCAACAAGTGGTTTCTTGTCCCACCTCTTTATAGATAGGATGATCTGATGCGGTAATATTCAGGGTTTTCTTTCCGTACTCTCGATTCGATGCGGCTTCTAGTTTGCCGCCTAAAAGGTGGGCAGTAAGCTGTGCGCCATAGCAGATGCCGAGTACGGGGATTCCCAATTCAAAAATTTGGGGATCAACCGACGGTGCATCGTCGTCATATGCAATGCTCGGGCCACCTGTAAAGATGATTCCTTTTGGTTTTTTTTGAAGGATCGTTTCGATTGTTACATCATAGGGTACAACTTCACAATACACCTTTGCTTCACGGACGCGTCTCGCAATCAGCTGATTGTATTGTCCTCCAAAGTCTATAACAAGCACTAATTCGTGGTTATTCATCTTTTTTATAATAAGTAGCTAAATGGTTGAAAAATAGAATTATCTGACACTATAATTAGGCGCCTCTTTCGTTATGAAAACATCGTGCGGATGACTCTCTTTGAGGCCTGCTCCAGTGATCCGTACAAAACGAGCACTTTCATGCAAGGCCTCTATATCTTTTGCGCCACAATAACCCATGCCTTGTTGCACACCACCGACCAACTGAAATAAAGTATCGGAAACCTCACCTTTGTAAGCTACTCTACCCTCAACACCTTCAGGAACTAGCTTTTTCTCTTCGTTTTTGCCTTCTTGGAAATAACGATCTTTACTTCCTTTTTGCATAGCGCCAATCGAACCCATACCGCGGTATACCTTAAATTTTCTTCCCTGAAAAAGTTCCATAGCTCCTGGGCTTTCTTTGCAGCCGGCTAATGCTGAACCCATCATGCAAGTATTGGCTCCGACCGCAAGTGCTTTGATGATATCTCCAGAATACTTTAAACCACCATCTGCTATTACGGGGACACCATAGGCTTTTGCAGCTTCAGCACAATCTTCGATTGCTGTAATTTGTGGAACGCCCACACCCGCAACAATTCTTGTTGTACAAATAGATCCTGGGCCAATGCCTACTTTTACAGCGTCTGCGCCTGCTTCGATAAGAGCGACAGTCGCTTCGGGGGTGGCAACATTCCCCGCTATAATATCGATGTTTGGGCAAGCGTCTTTAATCTTCTTTAAGTGTTCAAGCACGCCTTTTGAGTGTCCGTGGGCTGTGTCAATGACTAAAATATCAACCCCTGCTTCTACCAATGCTGCCACGCGTTCCTCGGTATCCTTAGAGGTGCCAATTGCCGCTGCAGCCAATAATCGACCTTTTTTGTCTTTAGCGGCGTTTGGATATTTAACCGCTTTTTCGATGTCTTTAATCGTTATCAGCCCACCGAGTTTAAAATCTTTGTCAACCAAGGGCAGTTTTTCGATGCGGTGTTTTTGTAAAATAGCTTTGGAAGCTTCAAGAGTTGTTCCGACGGGGGCAGTAATCAAGCCCTCACTTGTCATCACCTCGCTGATTTTTTTATTGTGGTTGGTTTCAAACCTCAAGTCACGATTGGTCAGAATTCCTACAAGCGTACCGGTCTCATTGGTAATTGGAACCCCTGATATCTTGTATTGTGCCATCAATGCCTCTGCTTCGTATACATAATGGTCCGCCGATAGAAAGATCGGTTTGGAGATGACAAAATTCTGAGAACGTTTGACGCGTATTACCTCTTCTGCTTGCGCTTGAATAGACATGTTTTTGTGAATAACACCAATTCCGCCGTTACGAGCCATTGCTATAGCCATAGGTGCTTCAGTAACGGTATCCATACCAGCACTTATCAGCGGTATATTGATGTAAATATTTCTGGTGAGTTTCGTTTTTAGCGAGGTTTGATGGGGTAAAACCTCCGAATAATTCGGGATAAGTAACACGTCATCAAAGGTGAGTCCTTCTTTTAGCAACTTTTTCATTGTAGCAATTAAATAGTTTGAAAAAAATTGCAAGCAAAATTACGTTCTAGTTTTTCAATATCAAAATATAGCTGTCCAAAAATTAAAATAATGGCAAGATTAAGTGATAATTGAAGCTAATATCTCATAACTAACCCTTTTTATGACATTGTTAATCAGAATAATTAATCCGAAGCAGCTAATAATAGTCTCTTTTTAAGCGTGGAGGAAACATTCCATTCAACAATTTTAAGTCAAATATTTGACCTGCTATTTCCATAAAATATTACTTCGAAATTATTTTTGTACATCTTTCGCATTTATCCTTTTAAAAATATTACCTTTGCACTTTAATTCAGAGGGATAGAAACTAAATTAAAGAATTATTTTCCAAAAAGATTTTTAAATTTTAAACGCTAGAAATGTCTGATCAAAATAAAAGTGGACTCGATATAGATTTGGGTAACTTATGTTCTAAAGATGCCTTTGGCTGGGCCAAAAAAACATTTTCTAACAGAAGCAATAAAGCAGGAGAAGCAGCCCTCAAGGTCGACGGTGTATTTTCAAACATGCTTAAATTTGGAAATCAGCGAATAGGAATAGCCTCTGACGGAATTGGAACCAAAATAGAATTGGCCGAAAGAACCGGCATCTATCATACCTTAGGCTTCGATTTGGTGGCTATGGTTGCCGACGATTTGGCTACGGCAGGGTTTGAACCCACCAACATTTCTAATATTATAGATGTTAATCGATTAGACCGGACTGCGATCAATGCCTTGATGCAAGGTTTGAATGAAGCTTGTAATTATTGTAACATGAGTATTTCTGGAGGAGAAATTGCTGAATTGGGCGATCGAATCGGAGGGTACGGTACAGGGATGCACTTTAATTGGTGTTCAACGGCCATTGGTATTCTTCCGGAACAATTAGATGCACCTTTCGATGGTACCTTAGTCAAAGAAGGAGATGCTATCATTGCCCTCAAAGCCAAAGGATTTCGTTCCAATGGTTTTTCGCTTATCCGTAGAATCATGCAAGCATCTTTTGGCAATAATTGGCACAATGAAGCCTATAATAGCCAAAAGACATGGGGCGAGGTATTGCTAACGCCATCGTTGATTTTTACACCCTTAATTACAAAAATGATTCACAGTGGCGCCAAAATCTCGGGCATTGCACATATTACGGGTGGCGGAATCATCGACAATTTTCAACGAGTTCTTAAGGCGACGGGTTTAGGGGCTCAGCTCGATAATTTATTTGAGCCACTAGAGGTAATGCAACAACTGATTGAGTTGGGAAATGTTGCTCCAGAAGATGCCTACTTGTATTGGAATATGGGCAACGGTATGCTGTTGGTTTCGGATCAAAATGAGGCACAGGCCTTATTGAATGTGGCTGAACAAATGGGCTACGAAGCTCAGCTAGCCGGTCAAATTACTGCGGATAAAAAAATCAGTTTGAAAACCTCAATTGCTTCTTTGGAAGGAGCACTGTAAAAAGGAGATTGTCGAAAAGAGTTGCCGGCTTAACGCAACATTGCTTGATCATCTGATGCTACACTTTTAAGTTAACACAGCTAATTGTTTATCATGAATCGGTTTAGTTCTAAAATAATAGGTACAGGTTCTGTTTTACCAACCGTAAAAAAGGCCAATAGTGCATTTTGGAGTAATACGTTTTTTAACAAAGACCATGAGCTCATGACCAAAACAAACGAAGCGATTACTGCTAAGTTTGAAGAGGTAGCTGGAATTGTCGAACGGCGGGTTGCCGAAAAAGGGGTGAATGCTTCTGATTTGGGGACACAAGCAGCTCTTTTGGCGATAGAAGATGCTGGTATTGATCCCGAAACTCTCGACTACATAATTGTTGCGCATAATTTTGGTGATGTCAACCACGGCACAATTCAATCGGATATGTTGCCGAATTTAGCTGCTAAAGTAAAACACAATTTGGGTATCAAAAATTCAAGATGTGTTGCCTATGATATTTTATTTGGCTGCCCTAGCTGGGTGCAAGCCTTTATTCAAGCCGAATATTACCTAAGATCGGGCGACGTGAACCGTGTAATGGTGGTTGGGGCCGATACGGTATCTAGAATGACAGATCCGCATGATATCGACGGTATGTTGTTTGCCGACGGCGGTGGTGCGGCAATTTTAGAACGCATTGAATCACCTGCTGATGCTCCTGTAGGGGTTTTGTCTCATGTAACTGTCTCTGATTGTGTCAACGAAGCAGATCACCTGAAAATGGGTGATTCGCTCAAGCCCGACATAGAAGGGCAGTACATTCGTATGTATGGAAAGGGTGTATTTAGATACGCTGTTTCGAAAGTGCCTGTGGCAATGAATGAATGCCTTGAAAAAGCTGGCTTGAAGCTGGAAGATGTCAATAAGTTTGTGATGCATCAAGCCAACATGAAAATGAATAAAATTATCATAAAACGGCTGTATGAATTAAATGGATACCAAGATTATCCTGAAGGCATGATGCCTCTAGTGGTTCACAAACTCGGGAATAGTTCTGCAGCTACCGTTCCAACAGTCTTGGATTTAATCATGAAAGGTGCGATGCATGGACAAAGTATTCAAAAAGGAGATATTGTTGTTTTTGCTTCTGTTGGAGCAGGAATGCATGCCAATTGTATCGTATATAAACATTCCTAAAAGGAATGAATTTATTATAAATATAAAAAAGATAGCATGACAGCTTCTATTCAAATTTTATTAAAACCACATATTGTTGACGTAAAAGGCAATAAGGTAGCTTCTAAATGTTTGAATCAATTAGGAATTGAAACTGGAAAAGTAAAAAGTTCAAAGCTCTTTTCTGTCAACTACGAAGCTTCAGAGGATGATTTAAAAGATTATGCCAATCGGTGTATCAAGGATGCTGTAACCGACGAAATTTTGGTCAATACCTTGTATCAGCCTTCTGAATTTCAATCTTGTATTGCAATTGCTCAACTTCCGGGGGTGACCGATGATGAGGGAACCTCTGCGCAAATGGCCTGGGTTGACTTTTTCAATATCGATGCCGATGTAAATACACAACACATCTTTTCGCAAGAGATTTACTATTTCGAAAATAAGCTGTCAGAAGAAGCGCTTCAAACCATCGCTAAGCGTTTATTAGGCAACCCTTTAATCAACCACTTTAGCTACAGCTATCACAACAATGCTGGTCAGATTAGTTTTGTTCCTTATGTACCTGAAGTAAAAATGGCAGCCGATGAAACCGTCAATACCATCAATATCAACTTAGATGATCAGCAACTTATTCAGTTGTCTAAAGAGATGGTGCTTGCGCTAAATTTGGCTGAAATGAAGGCTATTGTGCATTATTATAAAGATGCACAGACTATAGCTGACCGCCAAAAAGTAGGTCTTGGTACAGCACCGACTGATTGCGAGCTCGAAATATTAGGACAAACTTGGTCGGAACACTGCAAACACAAAGAGTTCAATGCTGTCATTCATTATAAAAATAACGAAACAGGCGAACAAAAACAAATCAATTCTTTGTTCAAAACGTTTATAAAAGGCACCACATCTAAAGTTCAAGAAAGTTTAGAGGCGAATCAAAATGAATGGTTGGTCAAGGTGTTTTCGGACAATGCGGGCGTAGTTAAAGCAACCAAAGACAAGCTGTTTGTTTGGAAAGTAGAAACGCATAATTCTCCTTCTGCTTTAGATCCTTACGGAGGAGCGATTACAGGTATTTTAGGTAATAATCGGGACCCACTCGGTACGGGTATCGGAGGGGGGCGTCTTTTGTTTAATACAAATGTTTTATGTTTCGGAGATCCTGATTATGACAAACCTTTATTAACCGGACAATTACACCCTCGAAGAATTATGGAAGGAGTAGTTTCTGGTATCGAGGATGGTGGCAACAAATCAGGTGTGCCAACGGTTAACGGTTCTGTTGTTTTTGATGATCGATACAGCGGAAAACCGCTTGTTTATTGCGGCACGGGGGCACTCATGCCTTATCACTACAAAGGAATGGACTCTTGGGAAAAACCAATTGATGCCGATGATCGCATCGTTGTGGCCGGAGGCCGAGTAGGCAAAGACGGTATTCATGGAGCAACTTTTTCTTCTATCGAAATCGATGAACATTCTCCATCTTCTGCGGTTCAGATAGGAAGTCCAATTACCCAAAAGAAGATGGCAGATTTTTTGGTCAAAGCTTGTGAAGCAGGCTTGGTCAAATGTAGTACTGATAATGGGGCTGGAGGACTTTCTTCTTCTATTGGTGAATTAGCTACAATATCGGGCGGGGCAGTAGTTCAACTTGACCAGGTGCCCCTCAAATACGCTGGGCTAAAACCCTGGGAGATATTCGTATCGGAATCACAGGAACGGATGACCTTGGTTATCGAATCCAAACACATAGACAGCTTATTCGCTATGGCAAAAGCCATGGAAGTCGAATTGACAGATATTGGTAATTTTAGCAACGATGGGTTTTTAGATATTCGCTACAAGGACAAGATGGTCGCATACATAGACATGAAGTTTTTGCATGAAGGTGATCCTCAAAAAATCATGTATGCCGAATGGGAAAAACCAAGTTTGACCGAACCAACTTTACCTACAGATATAAATTATAACGAGACTTTATTGGCTTTGATGGGCAGTCTTAATATTTGTTCAAGAGAATCTATTATCCGTCAATACGACCACGAAGTAAAAGGCAAAACCATTATCAAACCTCTTATGGGCCCGGAAGGAAAAGCACCACAAGATGCTGCTATCATGCGTTTTGGCTTTGATAGTTTTGAAGGGGTAGCCGTTTCGAACGGCATTTTGCCACGATACGGCGACATCGATGCCTATGAAATGTCTGCCGGAGCCTTTGACGAGGCAATGCGTCAAATTATTTCTGCCGGAGGTAGTTTGCCCAACACGCAATCTAATGACGGGATTTTTTGGTCCGTCAATGATAATTTCTGCGTTCCTGATTCAGAATACCATCCTGAAGGCAATCCTGATGGAAAAGTAAAACTAGCCAAATTAGTTCAGATGTGTGAAGCATTATACGATATGGCTACTTTCTTCGATATTCCTCTTACATCTGGAAAGGATAGTATGAAAAACGACTTCAAAGCGGACGGTGTTAAAATATCAGTACCACCCACCATTTTATATTCTATGACTGCTAAGGTCAATGATGTTCGCAAAACCGTCACCTCAGAATTCAAGGCTGCCGGAGATTTGGTGTACCAATTAGGAAATACTTACGACGAATTGGGTGCATCAGAATTTTACAGATTGCACGATGCATTAGGGGCTAATGTGCCCAAAGTACGCAAGGAAGAAGCTAAATCACTTTACCTAAAAGTTATGCAAGCGAATGCTGAAGCTTTAATAGAGTCAAGTCATGATATTTCAGATGGAGGATTGGCAGTTACTTTAGTAGAATCGGCTTTTGGGGGTTCATTAGGAGTAGAAATAGCCTTAGATAACTTGGGTGATTTGCCGAATCACGTCAAACTTTTTTCTGAGTCTCATTCTCGATTTGTTGTTTCGGTTCGTCCCGAAAATCAAGTTAAATTTGAGCGTCTAATGGGTGAAAAAGCTTTTTATTTGGGCAAAGTGAATAATAATAAAGAGGTGAAAATTGACAATATAGTCGCCGTATCAACAGAAGCATTATTGGAGGCCTGGTCGGGGCGTTTGCTATTATAAAACACGTTAAATCAAAGTAACATGGTAAAATCTCTTGTTATAACAGGTTTTGGAATCAACTGCGAAGAAGAAATGGCAGCTGCATATCAATTGGCAGGCGCAGAAGCAGTGATTGTCCACTTAAATGAAATTCTATTGGGTCAAGTATCCATCCACGATTATGATATTTTAAATTTTCCAGGAGGGTTTTCTTTCGGAGATGATTTGGCTTCAGGCAAAGTGGTGGCCAATAAAATAAAATATAAAAAATTGCCTTCTGGAAAGGTTTTGTTAGATGAAATTAAGCAGTTTCTATCAGACGGTAAATTTATCTTAGGGGTTTGTAACGGCTTTCAGATGCTCGTACGGATGGGCTTATTACCCAATACCAATCATCAGTTCGAACAAGAAGCAACCTTGAGCAATAATAATTCAGCCAAGTTTGAAGATAGGTGGGTATATTGCAAAGTCAACAACAGCTCAAAAACACCATTTTTGCAAGATATAGATGTGATAGCGCTGCCGGCAAGGCATGGCGAAGGCAAACTTATCTTTATGGATGATGCGATGCGGGAGACGGTTAAAAAGCACGACTTGAATTGCTTGAGTTATTGCACAGCAGACGGAGAGATTACGAGTGCTTATCCCGCCAATCCAAATGGTGCCGATATGAACTGTGCCGGCTTGACGAGTCCAAGTGGACAAGTCTTGGGTTTGATGCCGCATCCTGAAGCGTATTTGAGTTTGTACAACAACCCAAATTGGGGTCAAATCAAACGTCAATCATCTGATATTGACGAAGCTGGGGAAGGGTTAAAAATCTTTCAAAATATAGTAGATCATATCAATGGATTGCATTTAATCAAAACCTCTGATTTGGAAAAATCGCTTCTGAATAAACTCAATTCAAAGGGCTAATAGGCCTAGCATTTGCTGATCTTACACAGTTATGTTAATCCTAGTGTAGTTGTCTGAATCGTATTCATGTTCATCCGCGCTCATTTATGGCACAAAAGCTAGAAAATACAAAAAAAATCAGCCTTGTGTACTACTATGTAGGACTAACTATCCTTGCGCTATTTGCTAGCTTTTGGTTGTTAGCCAACCTAGGCAACTGTATGTTGTGGCAAGATGAGGCAGAAACTATTTGCGTTGCACAGACAGTCCTAACTGACGGTATTCCTAAAGGTACAGACGGCCTTAATTTCTTTTCTCAACAAGAAGGTCGCGAATACGGTCAAAATTATGAATGGAAGCTGCATCCCTGGTTTCAGTTTTATTGGGTCGCACTTTTCTTTTCTGTTGTCGAGGCTAGTACTTATACTGCCCGCTTACCCTTTGCACTACTGGGTCTAGCGACGGTTTTTCTTAGTTTTTTCCTTTCTTTGCGTCTTTGGTCCGATCGTAAAACTGCTTTTTTTGTTGCTTTTGCTTTTTTAAGCAATATTATGTTTTTGTTATTGGTCCGTCAGGCTCGATATTATGCGCCTGTCATGTTCTTTTCGGTTTATGCTGTTTGGGGTTTTCTAGATATCTTAGAAAATAAACGCATTGGCTTTTTACACTTTATTATTGCTTCTTTTTTATTTTTTCAAAGTCAATATTTATTTACACTCAATTGGTGGATTGCTTGTTTGATGTACACTTGGTACTTTAATCGAGCACGTTTCAAAGCATTAAGTTTGGCAGTAGCTATTGTTGCGCTTCCTTCTTTGCCTTTTTTATGGTGGATTCTCGATACACCTTACGGAGAAACGCTGGTCGATGGTTCTTCCCAAGAAGGTGTTTTGTATGGCTTTAAGCGTTATATAGGTGCTTTTTTTACACATGTTTTTGAGCCTCTTTGGATCGTTGTCTTCCTGTTTTTCTGTTTTTTTAGCGGGGTTTCAAAATCAATTTTCAAAAGCCTTCAAAACCAGCCTATACTTCTGTTGTTTGGCTTAGTCATTGTTGGCAATATTGCTGCTCTTTCTTTATTAGTTCCGGAGTATTACTTGCGTTATCTTTGTGCAACTATACCATTTGCACTCTTGTTGAAAGGGCGATTAGCAGGATGGATGGGAAGGCGCTATTGGGCTATTCCACTTAGTGTGTTTGCCTTTCTCATTCTTTATAAAGGGGCGCTATTTAATTATTGCAACGAATTAAGTGCCAATCGTTATATTGGTCCAATGGAATCAATTATTAATTTTATGGAACGAGAAGCCAAACCTGACGATTCTATAGCTATTTCATTTGGAGATTTACCCCTCAAGTTTTATCTAGAAAACCGTATTTATGGGGGGCTTGCCGGAGATTTACCTGCCAACCTTGATTCGATTGATTTTATTATAGTACGAAGAAATGCGATTGATAAAATGGATCAAAAGATTCAATACAGGTTGCACGATTATATTCAAAAAAACCAGCAAAGTTTTAAAGCCTTTGCACTTAATGTAGAGGATAGCCCTTTTCAAAATAGAGAAATTCCTGAGGTACATTTTTTTGAACCACCGTTGGTTTCAAATGCCTTGGTCATACATAAAAGAATCAACTAACCATTTTTTTAATTAATAGACTAATCAGTATCATAACATGCATCAATTGATTCCAATCAAAAGAGCTTTATTAAGCGTTTCGGACAAAACAGGTATTGTTGAATTGGCAACAGCCTTGCAGCAAATTGGCTGTGAAATTATCTCTACAGGAGGTACGCGTAAAAAATTAGAGGATGCTGGAATTGCAACCACCGAAATATCGACAGTAACGGGCAACCCCGAGGCTTTTGGAGGACGCATGAAAACGATCTCTTTTAATATAGAATCGGCCTTGTTGTTCGATCGTGAAAAAGATGCAGACGAAGCTGCAGCACTCAACATTAAAGCAATTGACCTAGTGGTCTGCAATCTATATCCCTTTCAGAAAGTATTAGAGAAGGGGGCTGATTTTGATACACTGATTGAAAATATTGATATTGGTGGTCCTACGATGATTCGCGCTGCAGCCAAAAATTTCAAATATGTAGCTACCGTAACGCAACCACAAGACTACACCGCCCTTATTCAACAGCTTGAGGAAAACAATGGTGCATTATCACAAGATTTTAGACAACAGCTCATGTGTAAGGCGTTTAACCACACGGCTGATTATGATGCCCTAATTGCAACGACTATGGACAAATCTATAGGCGTTCATTCTATGAGAATGGGCTTTGGTCAAGGAGTAGCGTTACGATATGGAGAAAATGCCCATCAATCGGCTCATTTTTACAAACAAAATGGGGAAGACAATACCTTATATGACTTGAATGTATTGCACGGTAAAGCACTTTCTTTTAATAATATTTTAGACATTAACGGAGCACTTGAAGCCATCAAAGAAGCCAAACGTCCAGCTTGTTCGGTTATCAAACATAGCAACCCTTGTGGTTTGTGCGAGGGCGACAAGCAAGCCGACTTATTGCGTTTGGCTTGGGCCGGCGACCCTATATCTGCCTTTGGTTCTATTATTGCCTTTAATCGAAAATTAGATTTAGAAACCGTTCAATTTTTTGCATTAGACCATCCCGATCGCAGTCAACGCAAATTTGTGGAAGTAGTAATAGCCCCTTCTTTTGCACCCGATGCACTTGCTTACTTACAGCAGCATAAAAATTTACGTATTATTGAATTTGATATCAATCAATTAAAAAATGGGCAAGACGTCCGTTACTTGAATGGTGGATTGTTGGTGCAGGATGCCGATCTGAAACTACACGACAAAATGGATTTAGTAAGCACTAAACAGGTTGATCTAACACTAGAACAGCCTTTGATTGAGTTTGGCCTTAGAGCCATCAAAACGATCAAATCTAATTCAATTGCCATTGTTCGATTTAAAGAAGGCTATGCGCAGTTGTTAGGGATGGGGGCAGGACAGCCGAATCGCCTGATTGCCACGAAGCTGTCGATCGAAAAATCAAGAGAAAATCTTCAGAACGAGTTTACGGGAGATGCCGCGGATTTTGAAGCTTATGTAGCCGATGAATTGAGCAAATCATGGTTAATTTCAGATGCTTTTTTCCCATTTGCCGACAATGTTGAAATTGCGGCAGCGGCGGGTATCCGCAAAATTGTTCAGCCAGGTGGTTCTATTCGCGACAAATCGGTAATAGCTGCTTGCGACAAACTAGGATTAGCGATGGTGTTTACAGGTATCAGACATTTCAAACATTAAATTTCATTCATTAGAAAGCTTTGTCTTTCTTTTTGACAACTATATCAATTATGGATTGCTTAACTAAATTTAATTCTCCGCAACTCAAAACCTTACACAGAGGTAAGGTTAGAGATAGTATTCGAATCGACGACCAAACAAGAATGATTGTGGTAACTGACCGAATATCTGCTTTCAACAAAAAAATCAAAACACCGATTCCAACCAAAGGGGCTGTTTTGAACGGCATTGCCAATTTTTGGTTTGATCAAACGAAGCATATCGTTGACAATCATATTATTCAGCAAGTTGACGATTACATTACTTTGGTTAAAGAGGCGGTTCCAATTCGGGTAGAAATGGTGGTTCGGGCTTATCTAACGGGTTCGATGTGGCGAGGCTACGAAGCGGGTCAACGTACATTTAGCGGTGTAACAGTTGGAGATGGCATGGTCAAAAACCAACGGTTTGAACATCCGATTTTGACTCCTACTACCAAAGATGAAGACGATACCGAAATTGACGAACAAGGCATTTTAGGGGCCGGGCTAGTTTCGGCCGCTATTTACGACCAAATGAAAGAAAAAGCCTTGGCGATTTTTAATTTTGCCAGTACATTTTTGAGAGACCGAGGTATTATTTTGGTCGATACGAAGTACGAATTTGGTTTGTTGAATGGGCAATTAATTATAATTGATGAAATGCACACCCCAGATTCTTCACGGTTTTGGTCTGCTGACGATTATGCCAAAAACCCAACAGCTGTGGCGCAAATAGACAAAGAATTTGTGAGACAGTGGATGTTGTCTAACAAAGTGAATGGGGAAGTACCCTTGGTGTTGATTCCCGAAATTATAGCAGAAACTAGCAATCGTTATCAAGAGATTTACAATACGGTTACGGGGCAGGTGTTTTATTTAGTAGATATGCCATCCAAAGTACGTGTTTACCACAATTTAGTAAAAGCAGGTGTGTTGAAATCAGCCGTTGTAGCTATTGTTATGGATGACCTTAGTCAGAAAAGTGAAGCTGCGCGCCTAGAGAAAGAATTGGCTGCTTACGACCTTTGTGTTCAGCTGGTACTTTTAGAAGATATCGACGAACTTAGCGCAACCTACAATCAAACAATAGAACCTGTTGCCATAATAGCCCTAGGGCAAACGCAGCCAACCCTTGATGCGCATATGTCGGTTCCCGTTACAAGCAACAGCAAAGATGCACTGCGTGGCTTAAACCTACATGCACTAAGAACAGCATTAGATAAATAATTAAATTAAAAAAAAGAATTGAAGATGATCATTGATGCGATTTCCCCATTAGATGGGCGTTATGCCAATAAATTAAAACCACACAGGAATTATTTTTCTGAAAAAGGTTTAATGTACTATCGTTGTAAAGTGGAATTACTGTATGTTTTAGCCTTGGACGAGGCAGGCTTATTTGAACCACTAAACCCAACAGAAAAAGCAAATATCCAAGATTGCATCGATCATTTTACAGATGCCGACTATCAGCGTATAAAAGAAATTGAATCGGTAACCAATCACGATGTAAAAGCCTGTGAAATTTTTCTGCGAGAACGGACACAATTACGAGATGTTAACATGTTGCATTTTGCACTAACCTCGGAGGATGTTAATAATTTGGCCTACAATTTTATGCTCAAAGACTACCTCGAACAGCAGCATTTGCCACAGATAGAAACTGTCTTGAACAAATTAATAGAATTGGCAGAACAATGGAAACGGATTCCTTTTCCGAGTCGAACGCACGGTCAAAAAGCATCACCAAGTACTGCAGGGAAAGAGTTTGCTGTATTTATTAATCGAATGACCCGAATTTACAAACAGTTGAAACAATTCACCTTTTTGGGAAAAATCAATGGTGCAGTAGGCAATTATTCTGCTATGCTGTCTGCATTTCCAGACTATGACTGGCTTAGCTTTGCGCATGCTTTTTTGCGCAAACATGGTTTAGAACCTAATATTTGTACCACTCAAATCGAGGACCATGATACTTTTGGAACCTACTTCAATTGGACACGTCAATTAAACAATATCATTATCGATTTGGATGTTGATTGTTGGCTGTATATCTCTAATAATTTATTTTCAGAAAAAGTAAAAGCGGGCGAGGTAGGTTCTTCTACAATGCCCCACAAAGTCAACCCTATTAACTTTGAAAACAGTGAAGGAAATATGATGTTGGCTAATTCTATGCTCGGATTCTTAACCGATAAATTGTCAAAATCTAGAATGCAGCGGGATTTGTCGGATTCCACCGTTCAGCGTAATATGGGTTCTGCTTTGTCTTATGCTTCTTTGGGCATGACTGAATTGATGCGCGGGTTGAATAAATTAAAAATTAACGAATCTGTTTGCCGTCAGGCCTTAATGGACAGCCCAGAACTTCTTACCGAACCTATTCAAACTATCCTTAAAATTGTCGGCGTAGATGACCCTTACACCTTGTTAAAGAAAATATCCCGCGGACAGAAACCAACGCGTGAGATGTTGATGGAGTTGGTGAAGGGCTTGGATATAGATACCAAAACAAAAGAACGTATTTATGCCTTAGAGTCTGTTGATTACATCGGCGATGCTGTCCGCATTTGTGATTTAGTTATCAAGACAAGTAAAGAGTCAATTCAAGCTTCAGCAGTACATTATTAATCTCAAAAAGAACATGCAAACGAATATTCATAATAGTAAAATAGCCATTTTAGGATCGGGTGGCAGAGAACATGCACTCGCCTGGAAATTAGCCAAAACCTTAGGTCAAGAATCTGTATTCACTTTGCCCGGAAACGGAGGAATACCCAACAGTCATCCGATGGATATCGGCAACTTTGATGCCATTAAAGCATTTTGCGAAACTCATCAAATCGACTATATTTTTGTTGGGCCAGAAGTCCCTTTGGCCGAAGGAATTGTTGATTTTTTTAACAAGACCTCTATCCGTGCTTTAGGGCCAACCAAAGCAGCGGCACAATTAGAGGGGTCTAAGGTGTTTTCGAAGCAATTTATGCAAAAACATGGGGTCTCAACCGCTTCCTTTCAAGCATTCAACGATATAGAAGATGCCCTTGATTTAGTACATCAGATGGATGGTGATTTGGTGATTAAATACGATGGTTTGGCCGCAGGCAAAGGCGTCTATGTTTGCGATAATGTTCAAGAAGCCTTAGATGCCTTAGAGGAGATGCAACAGCAATATGGCGCAAGTTGCCCTTTTTTGGTAGAAGATAAAATAGTAGGAGATGAAATCTCTATTATAGGTTTTACGGATGGGAATGCGATTAAATTATTGTTACCTTCTCAAGACCACAAACAGTTGAACGATGGAGATACTGGACCGAATACCGGAGGGATGGGGGTGATGTGTCCAGTTCCTTTTTGGAATGAAGCATTAGCAGCTACCATAGATGAAAAAATTGTACAACCAACGCTGCGCGGTATTCAGGCCGAAAAGATGGATTATAAAGGCGTCATTTATTTTGGTATAATGATCGGTACAAATGGTCCAGAATTGTTGGAATACAATGTGCGGTTTGGCGATCCCGAAACGGAAGTATTATTACCCTCTCTCAAGACTGATTTAGCGGTAGTAATAGAAGCCTGTCTTGATGGTGAATTAGCAAGTATAGACCTAGAGTTTGAATCCGGGTATTTTGTCGATGTAGTTCAAGTTTCGGGAGGTTATCCCAAATCCTACAAAAAAGGATACGAAATAAAAGGATTGAATCAGGTGCAAGATGCAATCGTATTTCATGCAGGTACCAAAATAGAAAACGGAAAAGTCTTGACAAACGGAGGGCGTGTTTTAAATGTTGTGGCACAGGGGACAAGCTTGGCTACTGCAATTGACAAGGCTTACAATGAATGTGCGAAAGTATCTTTTCAAGATAATTTCTATCGCAAAGATATTGGGCAGCGGGTTTATAAAGTAGTATCCAAAAATAGCTAAATGATGAAAAAGAAAATAGCTATATTTATTTCGGGAAGAGGTAGCAATATGCAGGCGATTGTAGAGCAATGTCAAAGAGGTCCACTCAAAGACTTGGCTCAGGTTGAATTAGTTTTTGCTAATAAAGCATCGGCTGCTGGATTGGAATATGCAAAAAGTCAGGGTCTTGAAACAAGATGTATTAATTCGAAAGGACTAAAACGACTTGATTTTGATGCTAAGGTAATTGATTTATTATCCAATTATGAACTTGATTTTATTATCTTAGCAGGGTATATGCGGGTGTTGTCTAGCCCATTTGTTCAAGCTTATCAAGGGCGTATTATTAATATTCACCCAGCGGATACCAGCCTTCATCAGGGTTTACATGCCTATGAATGGGCCTATGAAAATCAGTTGGCTGCGACTAAAATAACGGTGCATTTTGTCGACGAAGGAATGGATACAGGGGCTGTAATTGCGCAGGCTTCTGTTGATCTTAAAGGAGTTGAGTCTTTGCAAGATGTCGAAAAAAGAGGTTTGGCCGTGGAGCATCAATTTTACAGCGCTACTTTAAAATCGTTGTTTGAAGCCTGATTGTGGTAGCTTTTGATTACATTTATTTAAATAACAATACAGAAATTTATAAAAATGTGTGGAATAGTTGGTTTTATTGGTCGTGAGCATATTGTTTACGATATTATGATGGGCTTGACAGCCTTGCAACATCGAGGTCAGGATGCGGCCGGTATTACTACCTTTAAAAAGCTTTTTCACGAAAAGAAAGGTTTGGGTTTGGTCAATGGTGTTTTTGAAGAAAAACATCTAAAGCGATTGATAGGAGATATCGGAATAGGCCACGTACGCTATACGACACATGGTTCTAATGAATTAAAAAATGCCCAACCAATTGGAACGAACTACCCTTTTGGTATTTCTATGGCCCATAACGGCAATATTACGAACTTTGAGGAAATCAGTGAGCGGCTGTACAAAGATTATCATATCTTACCGAACACCACCAACGATTTAGAATTAATTCTTTATACGTTTGTTTCCGAACTTACTAGTAGCAAAAACTTGGGTTCTGTCCGTCCCGATGACTTATTTGATGCAGTACAAGCAACGCAAAAAAAAGTACACGGAGCCTATTCTGCAACGGCAATAATTGCTAATCAAGGTCTATTGGCTTTTTGTGACCCTAACGGGATTCGTCCTATGATTCTAGGCAAAAAAGTAACCGAAGAAGGGATTATTTACGGCGTAGCATCAGAGACCGTTTGTTTTGACCATCTCGGATACGAGGTGGTTCGTGATTTGGAGCCTGGTGAGATGATTTTTATAGACAACGACAAAAAGGTATATTCTAGAAAAGGTCACGTCAAAGAACAGCGTTTTTGTGTCTTTGAATTTATATATTTTGCCCGGGAAGATACCTATCTTCATACACGACTTGTGGCAGGACAACGTGTTAAGATGGGGCGTCAATTAGCCGTAAAAGTCCGTGAAGCAGGTCTTGACCCTGATATTGTGATAGATGTACCTACTTCTGGCTATTTTGCTGCGTCTGGCTTAGCCGAAGAACTTGGGGTGCCACATAGACGAGGGTTGGTTAAAAGTAATTACATTGGCCGAAGTTTTATATCTTCTAAACAATCTGAACGGGAAGATATCGTCAAACGAAAGCTCAATCCAATTGCGAAAACAGTCGAGGGCAAAAAAATAGCTGTTGTTGACGATTCAATAGTACGTGGAACAACATCTAAACGCATTGTCAAAATTTTGAAGGATGCTGGAGCTAAAGAGATTTATTTTATTTCTGCAGCCCCACCATTGTTACATCCTTGTATTTATGGAATCGATATGTCGGTCACAACTGAATTAATAGCCGCCAACAAAGAAATTGATGAAATTAGAAACTATATAGGAGCAGATGCCTTGATATATCAGTCGATAGAAGAACTCAAAAAGCAATTTGACGACATGGGTTTGAATACTTGTATGGCTTGTCTTTCAGGGGATTATCCTACCCCAAATGCGGAGCTAGCCTTAAGGCAAATAGAGAAGGAGCGTTTGTCGGTGAAGGATTCTGAATAAAAAATATAAAACGCTGAACAAATTAAGGTGCCGTCTGTTTAAATATTGTTCTACGCATTATACACACTAAAACTCAATTGTTTTGACTATAGACATCATAGGTGCTGGTTTTTCAGGTCTGGTAGCAGCCTGCTATCTTTCCAAAGAAGGTCACCAAGTTATCGTACATGAAAAGCACGATAAACCAGGCGGTCGGGCCCGAAATTTTAAGACTAACGGGTTTACTTTCGATATGGGACCTTCTTGGTATTGGATGCCCGAAATCATGGAGAATATTTTTGCCGATATGGGCAAAAATATACAGGATTATTTGTCTATTGAACGATTAGACCCTGCCTACAAAGTGTTCTGGAAAGACGATGAGAGTACAAGTATTCCTGCCGACATGGCCGATTTATACAGCGTTTTTGACGGGCTAGAACCCAATGGAGGGCAAAAGCTCAAAGATTTTTTGAGTGATGCAGAGCTAAAGTACACGATTGGAACACAGAAATTTCTGGAAAAGCCAGGACTTAAGTTAACCGAATTGCTGGATTCTGCTGTGTTTAAAAATTTCTTTAAATTAGATATTTTTAAGTCGGTAGAAAAAGACGTTTGCAACCGATTTAGTTCCCATAAAGCACGGTCTATTTTACGATTTCCTGTGTTATTTTTGGGAGAAATGCCCAACCGTATTCCGTCTTTGTATACCATGATGAATTACGCCGACCTCAAACTCGGAACTTGGTATCCGAAAGGAGGGATGTACAGTTTGGCTGTGGCGTTGATGCAGGTGGCCGAATCGTTTGGTGCTACCTTTAATTTTAATGCCAATGCCGAACAATTTGAATGCGAAGATGGGCGCATCAAAGCGATACAATTTAGCGGGCATCGTCATGAAGTCAATCAAGTAATCGCGAGTGCCGATTACAATTTTGTCGAACAGCAATTAATCCCAGAAAAATACCGACGTTACAGTCCTTCATATTGGGACAAAAAGAAATTTGCTCCTAGTTCTTTGTTGTGGTTTCTAGGGGTTGACAAAATAAACCCTGGGTTAGAACATCACAATTTATTTTTTGATGAAGACTTAATTGAACATGGAAAGCAGATTTACGAAGCGCCTTCTTGGCCAGACAGTCCTCTTTTTTATGCTTGTGTTACTTCAAGGACGGAGCCTGAGACGGCGCCTGAGGGTTGTGATAATTTGTTTTTACTAATGCCCTTAGCAACAAATGTAGAAGACAATGAAGCACTGCGCAATAAATACCTGAAAATCATGCTAGACCGTATCAAAAAGCATACAGGTGTAGATGTAGAATCCCATTTAATTTACAAAAAATCCTACTGCATAGACGACTTTAAGGCAGATTACAACGCTTACAAAGGAAATGCCTATGGTTTGGCAAACACCCTAATGCAAACCGCAAACCTCAAACCCAAAATAACCTCAAAACTCGAAAACCTACTTTTTTGTGGGCAGCTAACTGTACCAGGTCCGGGCGTACCACCCGCGTTGATATCTGGAAAAATAGCAGCTAAGCTGACCTCTGAAAAAATAAAAAATAAATTAATCCATTCATAATCAATCGCTCTATGAAAGCTTTATTTGATCAAGTGGCCGTCGAAACATCCCAAAATGTCACCAAAACATACAGTACTTCATTTTTTAAAAGCGTTTCTACACTAGACAGTTCTATTCGAGACGATGTTCATGCTATTTATGGCATGGTTCGTTTTGCTGATGAAATTGTAGACACTTTTCACGAGTACGACAAAGCCGTGTTATTGGACGAGTTCAAAGCAGATACTTATAAATCCATCGAAAGAGGCATTTCTCTCAACCCAATTCTTAATTCATTTCAGGCTACTGTCAACAAGTACAACATTGATATTCAGTTGATCGATCAGTTTTTTTACAGTATGGAAATGGATTTAAACCCGGTTGAGTACAGCAAAGAATTGTACGACAAATACATAGTAGGTTCGGCAGAAGTGGTAGGTCTGATGTGCCTCAAAATATTTGTTGAGGGCGACGACAATACGTACAATGAACTCAAATATTATGCGTCAAAACTAGGGGCGGCCTTTCAGAAAATTAACTTTCTCCGCGATTTAAAAGATGATTGGGAAGGCTTAGGAAGGGTTTACTTTCCTGAAATTGTAGAAGAAGAGTTTACGCACAAACAAAAACTCGAAATAGAAAAAGATATTGAAGCAGATTTTCAAGAAGCTTACAAAGGCGTCCTTTTGTTGCCCAAAACTTGCAGATTTAGCGTATATTTAGCCTATACTTATTACTACAAGCTGTTGATTAAAATCAAAAATAAAGAAGTAAACGAGTTGATGACTGCCAGAATTAGAATCCCTAATTATTCTAAAATGTTCATTTACTTTAGGTCTTATATGGCACACTCTCTAAACATGCTATAATGTATGATGCAGTAATTATCGGTGCCGGCTTAGCCGGGATAGCAACAGCGCTGCGCCTCAAAAAAAGAGGTGCTAATGTCCTTGTTTTAGAAAAAAATAGCCATGTTGGTGGTAAAATGAATCAGCATGATATTGAAGGCTACCGATTCGATACAGGCCCTTCTTTGTTTACGATGCCAGAACTTGTCAATGAACTTTACGAGCTTTTTGGAGAAGATTTTAGCCACTTTTACAGATACCATCAGCACAACGAATCTTGTCGCTACTTCTTTCGAGACGGACAACAAATCAGCTTTTTTACCGATAGAACACTACTCAAAGAAGAATTATCTTCTAAGCTTGGGGTAGAAGCTGCATCTATCGAAAAATATCTAGAACATTCTGCTCAGAAATACGATGCTATCGGAAAGGTTTTTTTAGAAACCGCCATTCACAAGAAAACTGAAATTCCCTGGAAATCTGTATTAAGCAACTTACCTGTTTTTTTTAATTCTGGTTTGATGACCTCTTTACATCAGCTTAACTCCAAAACCCTCAAAAACGACAAACTCGTACAGATATTTAATCGATATGCCACGTACAATGGTTCAGACCCTTATAAAGCGTCTGGCATACTCAGTATGATTCCACATCTCGAACAAAACGCAGGTACTTTTTTTCCGAATGGAGGAATCTACAGTATTGTCAAAGGTCTTTATCAGTTAGCCCTTAAAAATGGCGTTGAGTTTAGTTTTAATGAGACAATAACCAATTGTTCTTTCAATAAAGGGTTGTATAAAATCGACGCCAATAAAGCATATCAGGCTAAGCAATTAGTTTGTGCCATCGATCATCTTAGTTTTTATAAAAACATCCTGAAAGACCAGCAATTATTTCAGAAATATAACAAACAAGAACGCTCCACTTCAGCCCTTGTTTTCTATTGGGGTATCAACAAAAATATTGATGCCCTTGGCTTGCATAATATCTTTTTTTCGGAGGACTATGCCCAAGAATTCAAAGATATTTTTCAGGCAGGAAGTATTCCTTCCGACCCCACGATTTATATACACATTAGCTCTAAACTCAATCAAAAAGACGCGCCACCAGACTGCGAAAATTGGTTTGTTATGATTAATGTACCTGCCGGAGTTTGTCTTGAACAAGCACAACAAGATAAAATAAAGGCCTTGGTCTTGAAGCGTCTAGAGGCGGCATTAGACACCCCTATTACAGCCCATATTGCGGTCGAAAAAGTATGGACTCCCAAACGTATTGAAACTGATACAGGGGCTTTGCACGGAGCTTTGTATGGGGCTTCTTCCAACAAAAAGTTTTCAGCGCTTACAAGACATCCTAATTTTTCTAAGAAATACAAAAACCTTTACTTTTGTGGGGGTACAGTGCATCCCGGGGGTGGTATTCCGCTGGTACTTAAATCTGCTCAAATTGTAGACAAACTTATAGCCGATGTTAACTAGAGATATACAACAAAAATTAGTAACTTTTGCACCTTGGCTATTGATTATCTTTCATGTCATTGGCTTGGTGATTATGCTCACGCCCGACCGTGTTCTAGGATTGTCTGGTATCAATATGCTGGTATGTTCGGTTTTGGTTTTGCTTAGTGCTGAGGCGGTCAAAAATGAACTAAAGCTACTATCTTTTATTTATGTAGGAGGTATGCTAGTCGAAATCATTGGCGTGGGGTCTGGCTTGCTTTTTGGCAGCTATGAATATGGTGCAGAGTTAGGCTTTCAAATCATGGGGGTACCTTTGGTACTTGGACTTAATTGGTATTGCATTGTTGTTGCAAGTTCTAATATCGCCAAACATTTTATCAAAACAAAGTCTGTTTTGTTTAGTGCTATATTTGCTGCTGCAGCCTGTACCTTTCTCGATTTTTTTATCGAACCTGTTGCTATCGCTAACGATTTTTGGTACTGGGAAGGGGGGGCAATCCCCACTTTTAATTATGTATGCTGGTTTGTCTTCTCTTTTGTTTTTAGTTTTGTGTACCTAAAAAACAGTCAAAAAATAAATAATACAGCCATTGCTTTATTCTTTATTTGGTTTATATTTTTTACAATTTTGAACGTAGTATAATGGAAACTTTTATAAACATAGCAGCATTTCTGACTGCTTTTTGTGGAATGGAATTCATGGCTTGGTTTACACACAAATATGTTATGCATGGTTTTTTGTGGGTCTTGCACAAAGATCATCATCAGCCGGACCACAGTACTTTTTTCGAGAAAAATGACGCCTTTTTTATGGTATATGCCGTGCCAAGTTGGTTGTGTATCATGCTCGGAATGATGAATAATCTATGGTTTGTCGTCTTTTTTGGATTCGGAATATTGGCCTACGGTATCACCTATTTCTTATTGCACGATGTACTCATTCATCGTCGGTTTAAGTGGTTTGACAATATCCAAACACCTTATTTTAATGCTATACGAAGAGCGCATGCGATTCATCATGTTAATGAGCATAAAGAAGGAGGTACTTGTTTTGGTTTATTAATTTTCCCTTACAAATACCTTAAAGAACAAAAAAAACGTTCATGAATTACCTGTATCTCGCTCTCGACCTTGGCGTCATTTTATTTCCATTTTTGCTCAGTTTCGACAAAAAAGTAGCGTATTATACCCAATGGAAATCTGTTCTACTCGCCCTAGTTTTGGTGGGGATTCCTTTTTTGATTCACGATTATTTTTTTACTGAACACGGGATTTGGGGTTTCGAACCAGCCTATCTTAGTGGCTTATATATAGCCAATCTTCCCTTAGAAGAAGTGCTGTTTTTTGTCGTAGTACCTTTTGCTTGCGTGTTTATTTACGCCTGTGTCAAGCAATATTTTGCGGTGTATTCCTTCAAACAATTCAACCAGCTTTTTTATGGTTTTATAGGGGTATATGCTGTAATTGTTCTGCTGCTAGGTTGGTCTAATTGGTACAGTTCGATGGCAAGTATAGCCGCCCTGATTTTGTTGTTTTATGTCTACAAAAAACCAAACATACAATTTATTCCCTTTGCTTTTAGCTTGTCGATGATTCCCTTTTTTATGATGAATTCGGTGCTGACAGGCTTGGCTACTGCTACTCCTGTTGTATGGTACAACAATAGCGAAAATCTGAACTTCCGATGGGGAACCATACCTGTAGAGGATGTACTATATTCTTTTGTTTTGATTGTATGCAATATTCTAATTGTAGAATGGCATTCACAAAAAGAAAAGCCTGCCATTAGTTTGGAATCGCATAAGCTCCTATAGCCGGATCGACGGATCGATTAATACCAATTATATCCATGCTAGGCCCCGAAAATGATCCGGAGGGGACAGGGGTCGACGTACCGGCATCATTTGCTGGAGAGGGAATCGAATCAATCTTAAAATCATAGGCATCAATATCTACAAAAAGCGGATCTAGGTTGGTGATACAATTGATCATGTTTTGACTAAAGGTATCTACTTTCATCAAGCAATTGGTAAAGGTATAATCAAAGTTTACCGGAGGGTCATTGGCGGTTAGTATTTCTATTTCTTCTCTTTTGTTCCCATAAATAATACAATTGGTAAAATAAGCTTCTCCGTCGTCCGTGATGGCTACTTCTTGGCCATTAATAATCTGAACTTCATAATCTCTGTAACTAATAATAGCCTCGCTGCGACTTACTAAGTCGGTGCCATAATTGACAAAGGTACAATGCCTAAAATTATAATTGCCTCCACGTATTCCAATAAAATTATATTGATTGGAGTTAGCAATTACTGTATTGGTCATTTTTATATCAGCCCCTCGGCCCAAAACACCCGATCGTTCAACATTATATATCTTACAACTGTTCATGGACAATTTATAATTGCTATTGGTCGAAAAAGAATCAACAAAAACACCATCTACGGCATT
>CAJQQM010000027.1 GCA_905480485.1 uncultured Aureispira sp. | reverse complement strand
CGAGAAAACTTAAACTTTATTAATGTTGGCGAACGGACAAATGTGACGGGCTCCCGAAAATTTGCACGTTTGATAAAAAATGGCAACTACGAAGAAGCCCTATCAGTGGCCCGTCAACAAGTGGAAGGCGGTGCACAAGTCATCGATGTAAACATGGACGAAGGCTTGCTTGACTCTAAACAAGCGATGGTTACCTTCTTAAACCTGATTGCTGCAGAACCCGACATTTCGAAACTGCCTATCATGATAGATTCTTCCAAATGGGAGGTAATAGAAGCGGGGCTCAAATGCGCACAAGGTAAATGTATAGTGAATTCGATCTCGATGAAAGAGGGTGAGGAAGCCTTTATACATCAGGCCAAACTTTGTAAGCGCTACGGTGCGGCAGTAATTGTCATGGCATTTGACGAAGAAGGTCAAGCAGACACCACCGAAAGAAAAGTCGATATTTGTTATAGGGCCTACAAAATTTTAACCCAAAAAGTTGGGTTTAGAGCTCAGGATATCATATTTGATCCTAATATTTTTGCCATCGGGACAGGTATCGAAGCGCACAGCAACTACGGTATATATTTTATAGATGCTTGCCGTGGCATTAAAAAATTGATGCCCAACGTAAAAATTAGTGGAGGAGTTAGTAATATTTCTTTCTCTTTCAGAGGCAATAATGTAATTCGCGAAGCTATACACTCTGTATTTTTGTACCATGCGATTCAGGCAGGAATGGATATGGGTATTGTGAATGCAGGTATGATGGAAATATACGAGGATATTCCAAAAGAACTATTGAAATTGGTGGAAGATTTGCTTTTCAACAGAAACCCTGAAGCAACGGATAAACTAATGGAATATGCCGAAAAAGTAAAGGGAACTGGAAAGAAACGTGTCGTCGACTTGTCTTGGAGAGAAGGATCCGTCGAAGAACGATTATCGCATTCTTTAGTCAAAGGAATTACGGACTATATTGTAGCTGACACTATCGAAGCCCATGAAAAATACGTGAGTCCACTGCGCGTTATTGAAGAACCTTTGATGGCCGGAATGGATGTAGTGGGAGACTTATTTGGTGCCGGCAAAATGTTTTTGCCACAGGTTGTTAAGTCGGCCCGTGTAATGAAGCAGGCTGTCGCCTATTTAACGCCATTTATAGAAGAAGAGAAAAAAGATTCAGGTGGTTCTTCCAAAGGGAAAATATTAATGGCAACCGTAAAGGGTGATGTTCATGATATCGGTAAGAATATTGTAGGAATTGTTTTAGCCTGTAATAATTATGAAATCGTCGATTTAGGGGTAATGGTAACCTGTGATACGATACTAAAAGAAGCGCGCAAACATCAAGTCGATATTATTGGCCTAAGCGGTCTTATTACGCCTTCCTTAGACGAAATGGTTTATGTTGCCAAAGAAATGGAACGTCAGGGCTTTAACATTCCGCTAATGATTGGTGGCGCAACGACGTCTAAAACACACACAGCCGTAAAGATAGAACCGCAATACACCAACAACATTGCTGTACATGTTTTGGATGCTTCGAGATCGGTAACGGTAGCGAGTTCTTTACTCAACGAAGACGAAAAGCAACAAAAAGCCTATACGGATAGTATAAGAGCCGAATTTGAAGAAGTGAGACTCCGTAGAGGTAATCGTAAATCTGCCAAAAAGTACCTCACGTACAAAAAAGCAAAAGAAAATAAACTACAATTAGATTGGGAAAAACATCAAACACTTAGCCCATCTTTTGTGGGTACCAAAACCTTTCAAAATTTTGATTTAGCTACGCTTGCAAGGTATATTGATTGGACGCCGTTCTTTACTTCCTGGCAACTAAGAGGCAAGTATCCTGAGATTTTGAACGATGAAATTGTTGGTATAGAGTCGCAAAAACTTTTTGACGATGCACAGGTACTTTTGCAACAAATTATAGAGGAAAAATGGTTGACCGCTAACGCAGTCATCGGATTTTTTCCGGCCAATAGTGTCAACGATGACGACATAGAGGTATATGCCGATGAAGATCGAAATAGTGTTTTAGCGACCCTTAGAAACTTGCGTCAACAGCGTAAAAAAGCACCTGGGCAAGCCAATTTTTGCCTAAGTGATTTTATTGCTCCAAAAACATCGGGCAAGAAAGATTATATCGGTGCTTTTGCTGTTACAACAGGAGGTGGAATCGAACAGAGAGTTAAAGATTTTGAAGATAATCTGGATGATTACAATGCCATAATGACCAAAGCCTTGGCCGATAGGCTTGCAGAAGCCTTTGCTGAGTATATGCACGAGGCGGTTCGTAAAATACATTGGGGATACGACCCCAACGAAATGTTGACCAATGAAGCTTTAATTCGGGAGAAATACCAAGGTATTCGACCCGCCCCCGGTTATCCTGCTTGCCCAGAACACACCGAAAAGAAAACACTTTTTGAACTTCTAGAAGCAGAAAAAAATACGGGAATTCGCCTAACCGAAAGTTTTGCGATGTACCCTGCTGCCTCTGTCAGCGGTTGGTACTTTTCACATCCAAACGCTAAATATTTTGGACTCGGCAACATTGAAAAAGACCAAGTTGAATCTTATGCTACCCGAAAAGAAATGCACCGAGAAATGGCCGAAAAGTGGTTAATGCCTGTCCTAAATTATGATATTTAAGCTTATTTATTAAAAAAACGCTTAAGATAGATAGACGGAATATACTACCTCTATAATCGCTCAATAGAATCTAAGTTAATGAAATTAGGGTTTCTTATTTTTATTCTATTGTGTGCATTTCGTGTACAAGAATTTCTTCAAAATACGAGCAAATTGTAAAGGACCTTGAGAGATTAAACAACCCGATAGGACAATTAAAGAAACATAAGATTTCAAACTTCAGTGACTTAACTACAATGAGGTACTGTATGGAAAGTCATTTTTGGGAAAAGAGGTGCGGGCCAGGGGAACATTTGGGTATACAAAACAAATGACAATCTGGTTATTTTTATACAAACCGTTGATAATGGTCATGCTGGAGAGTTTGGAATTGTTTATTCTAAAAACGGCAGGAAACCGGAATGAAATGATGATGATTGGGGAGACTTATGGGCAGTTGTGGAAATTAAATAACAATTGGCATGAAATATCCTATCGTCTCGGATAAATCAACACCTATGATTAACTGCATCTTGAATACAAAGTAATTTGCAATACAGTTCATATCTATACTTTTTATACAATTAAAAGTAGGGTACTGTATTTTTGAAACGGTATATTTACATTATCTCATTCAAAAAAATATTATGTGTATAAAAAGAAAGCTCTCAATCTTAGTATTCACAGCATTTATAAGTGCAAGCTATGCACAAGGATACATTAGCGCAACCGTACAGCATAACAGCTTAACAAGAGAATACAGTATTTATATTCCAGCAAATTATGATGGAACTACAGATTTTCCTCTGCTCTTCAACTTTCACGGAGGCAACGGTACTGTTGCCAGTTGGCAGACTACAGCCGATATGAGGTCTATTGCCGATACTGCCAATTTCATTCTTGTTTACCCTCAGGCACGCCCTGACCCAAGTGACGGAAACTCGCTGAATTGGCTTCCCAAAACACCGGGTACTTTTGACGATGTGCCCTTTATTAGTACGTTGATAGATACGATTGCCAGTAATTATCAAATAGACCTATACAGAATATATGCCTGTGGATATTCTTTAGGTGGAGATATGTCTTTTGAGCTTGGTTGTAAACTCAGTAACAAAATTGCAGCCATCGCACCCGTAGCCAGAACGATGCAAGCCAATCCAAATAGTTTTTGCGTTCCGGTGCACCCAACAGCTGTTCTCACAATACTTGGAACGGATGACTTTATTTCTCCATACGGTGGATATCCTGGTTATTACCTATCGGCGGCAGCAACACATAGTTATTGGGCAACCCATAACAATTGCAATGCAACTGCAAGCATGAGTACTATAAGCCCAAGTGTAGAACGATATACCTGGTCGACTATAGCAGGTTGCAACTATGTTGAAGAATTAAAAGTAATTGGAGGAGGACATGATTGGCCTGGAAGTTTTGGAAATATGACGATTGATGCGAGCGTAGAAATTTGGAATTTTCTTTCGCGTTATGACCTCAGCGGATTAATTGGTTGTACCACGACATCTATCACCCCCAATAATAATCAGACAGAAGAGGTAAGAGTATTTCCAAACCCTTTTGATAATGATCTTACTATCGAAATGAAATCAGCGAAACAAACTGATTTTAAACTATACACTGTTGTTGGTAAATTGGTACGCAGTGGAACATTAAATGCTAATATTAATATAATTGATTTATCTTCATTGGCCCCTAATATTTATATATTAAAAATTGAAAATCAGTCGATAAGATTAATAAAAATAACATAAAAGTGCACAAACAGGTACCACGGTAATAGCCGAGATTATAGCAGGTTGAACCGACTTCAATAGTACCCAAGAATATATCTTAGGCTATTGCTGTTTTAGGTCATGGTTTTATAACGATTTTATCGTAAACCAGGCACAGTCCATTATTTAGAGACCACAAATAATAGAATAAGACTAAAAGGATAAAGTTTCATTAGATAGCACTCTTGCGCACTAACAAAAATTTAGTAGCATACAGCATCAAAGAATCAGGAAACATCAGAAATTAACGAATACAAAAGCACAACAAGCTTTCACAATTAACGCCTTTGTAGTCCTAATAATATTTAAAAATAAAATAAAGCATAAAAAGTTGTTGCTCAAAAGTACTTTGATAAACCAACCGTTGATAATAAAATAATTAGGCGCAATATTAATTATCCTTCGCCCGTAGTTTTGTCTATAAACACAAATAATATTCAACTATATAGATCACAAAATAAGTCTGAATAAGCCTAAAACCGACGATAAAAAGAAGTAGGCGCTGTTTTATAATTTATAGTATTTATCCAATGTAAACTACTATTTTAAAATATCTAAGTGTATTTACTACTTATTTTATTGTAGATATAACGTATCAAGTTGTATTCGGAATTAAATTTTCTCAAAGGGTACAAGAAGCGGCTGGAATCAGAAATACATTTGCTACAGATGTCCAAAATCCAATATTAATCTTAATTTGGTTGTCGATTATGACGACCGTTATCGTAAAGTTGGTTGTCGAACCTGCTGTTGAAGCAAAAAGTTTAAAAGTTGCGACATTTAAAGGCTTATTACTTGGCGTTACGGCTTATGCCACCTTAGCACTACCGAACGGTTGGTCACTAGCTAATTACCCAATCGCTTTGGAACTTGAAGTTACTTTGGAGGGTGTATTTTTTGTTCCCACTGCTGCAGTCGTTACGGCATGGTGGTTAATTAATAAAGAAATCTCTACAAAAAATTAAAAGAATACTCTTGGCAATAAAGTGTGTGAATAAATGGTGTCTAGACAGTCTCATTACGCTTGCACTATCGTATAACAAAAATGAATCAAAAAGAATTTATTTTAAAGGAAAAGAAACTAATACTAAATAGCTTTCCAATGGCTCTCAGAAATGAGCTATCCACGCTTCTTGATTCAATTATAATAAATTCTCAATATCAAGGTCAAGGTACTTTTCATATCAAGTTTCAAAATGAAATCCTAAATATACCGACTCGTATTTACTGGGAGGAACCTAAATTATTGGAACCGTCAACATTGTCACAGACCCAAATAAACTTGCTAAACTGTATTTATACAAGGCACCACAACGGTTGTATCCGAGAAAAATATTTAAAAAAAATAATAGACTCTAATTTTGAATGGTCTTCCGTTTTCATTTTGCAGTTGTGTGGCGAATACATTATTGAAATTTTAGAACTCGTTTATCAGCACTTATTAAAAAGTTCAAATCAGGGAATTTTAAACACAATAACAGAAAACCCCAAATATTGGGCGCTTACCAAAAATAGGATTGTTAGTTATTGGAACTGTTATTATCGAAAGAGTAGTCGTCACCCTAAGGTAGGTTTTTGCAGCGAGGATTACGTCGGTTTTAAAATCATAAAACTATTGGAAGCAAAGAAACCGAAAAAATAAAATTGAAGTCATTACAAAACATTTTTTTGATTCCTGCGCAAATAACCAGCTACTGCGTTAAGGGGCCGCCGTCCTGCGCTGTATAAAAATACTCTGAATATTGGGTAAAATACTGCTCCTTGAATTAGGTACTTGCGTAGAAAAAAACATACAACCGAGTGACAAAAAACATTACAATAGTACTAATTTCTGGATTTTACGCACTATTCATTATACTTGAGTCTTGCCAAAAAGATACTACTGCTATTGACTCGGGAAGATCGGCACTTGACTACACCTAGGAATGTGAAGCTGTTTTCGGACCACTACTCAAATTCAGCTGCGCTGATGCAACAGAAGTTCCAAGTACTAAAAATGGTATTGCACCAACCTATGCGACAAGCAATGAAGGAAATGGAAGTACAAACCCGAACGACTGCGACCACCCTTGGGCATTTGGAATGGCTTGTCAGTCTGGAAACAAAATTGGACGCTATCAAGGCTTGAATGCAAATGGTCCTGAAAACCTAGATGTTGTCTTTCTTACTTATTGTCGCAACGGCGGATTAGGCGTAATAGGGCATAAACTTTCGACAGGGGAAACATGTTTTTTTTCAATCGTAGAAAATGGCGATCCGAATCATTCTCCGAAACCAGGTAAAAAGAGGTATAACGAAGCATGGATGAGGCCAAGCGTTGTCGCTGCTGATAACTGTCAAAATTGTCCTATGGCAAGCCCGTTTTTGCACACACCGGCTGTTGACCAACTAAGAAAACCTACTGACAACTCTGAATTGCTTGTACCCCTTTCAGGAAACAATCCTTATTCCGTTATAGGACAAGAATTTCGTCAAGCACCTACTACAAATATTCAAAACTCTTGTACATCCTGTCACCGACCTCAATGCACACAACATTTTGAGAATTATCCTTTAGATGAACTAGTGATACCGCCCACATTTCAAAATGCAACTGATTTTGATCACAGTTCAATTTTTGATGCGGACAGAAAAGCGATTAGAGAATGGTGCACTACTTTAAATCTTAATTAAAACACGGTGCCTAACAAGCAACATGCTTTAGTTTGATTTAATAGATATTCAATCAGATAAAACCTAACAAAAACAAAGGGCCGAAACTACGTTTCAGCCCTTTTTGAATTATTAGTTCCTACATTTTAGTCTTTTTTAGGTTTCAAAACTGTTTGTATGCGCGCCTCTACATCTTCGAGATGCAAGGTAGACATCACATCTTTTTGTTTCGACTTGTTGTCTTTGATACTTTGCGCTAGGCGCTTTAACATAAACCGTACGATAGGTTGAACATCCGATTTATCGGTATTTTTGTCCATCAACTCAGCCATTTTCTGCACATAAGAGCGCTGTAGGTTTCGACGGTAGGTATCAATTGGTTTTTGAGATTTCAATTCAGACCAAATCCCTTGTTGCAAATCCTGAAACAATTCTAGCAAACTGTATGCAGTATCACCAAGCTTAGCTTCTGCTTCTGTCATTCGTTCTATGCGTTTAGACTCAAAAAGGGTCGACAAATAACGCTTCTGAAAATTCAATATACGGTTGACAATACCCGTCGATTCTATACGATTCAGGATTTTGGGATTGATAAGCCACTCAGGAGTTTCAAATAATTCTGTATTGAGAAATGCTACCGCTGCCGCTTGCTTATTTTTGGGTACATGTCGAAACACATCACCAGATTCATCATTAGTTTTAGAAAACTTATACACGCCACCTACATTATTGGATACGTGCCCCATGTAACGCCCCAATTGACTGAATATCTGCCCGTACAATTCGGATAAATCATCGTAATTTTTGGCCTCTTCTTTTGACCAATCAATCAAATTTGGAACAATGCGCTTTAGGTTCGCAATACCATATTCAGATGCCTTAACTGCATCGTCTCCCAAATCTTCGGTTTGCGAAGAAGGGTCGATCGTGCGCCACTGTTGTGCTCCAAAACGGTAGGCAGGATCGCCCGCTTTTTCTTTAATCCACTGATTCAAGATTTTGCGCTCGGCAGCTGCTGAACTAGCTGTGGGAATCAACTTATACCCATAAATAATTGACCATACATCATACTCTCCAATTTTTGCTCCGTAGTTTTTGACGCCATCTCCAGGTTGAGCCACATAATTAAATCGAGCATAATCCATAATTGAGGGTGCCGTACCGTGGGTCGCTGTAAAATAAGGTGAACGGAGAGAATCGACCGGATAGGCGACAGATGAACCCATATTGTGGGGAAGACCTAATGTATGTCCTACCTCGTGCGCTGCTACAAATCGAATCAATTCACCCATCACCGCATCATCAAAATCCGTCGTTTGCGCTAAAGGATTAATGGCAGCTGTTTGAACAAAATACCAATTTCTTAGCAAGTTCATCACATTGTGATACCACAGAATATCCGATTCTAAAATTTCACCGGTACGAGGGTCGTGTACATGTGGCCCCTGTGCGTTTGGAATATCAGTAGTAATGTATCGTATAACTGAATATCGCACATCTTCAGGACTCCAATCGGGGTCTTCTTCCTTGCTTGGTGGATCTTTGGCTACAATAGCATTCTTAAATCCAGCCGCTTCAAAAGCTTTCTGCCAGTCGTTGACACCTTGCTTGAGAAAAGGACGCCATTTCATAGGAGTACCCGGGTCGATGTAATAAACGATTTGTTTTTTGGGTTCTACCAATTCGCCGCGCTTGTATGCCTCCATGTCTTTAGGTTCGAGACGCCACTTATTAATGAACCGTTGTTTGTCGGCCCGTTGTTTATCCGAACTATAATTAGTCTGTTGAATAGAAAAGTAGCCCACACGTTCATCATAATACCTCGATTGCATCAACGTCTCGGGCAAAAGTATGAAAGATTGATTCATCTCTACCGATAAAGTTTGCGTAAGGTAGTTATCGGGTAGTTTTTTGCCGCGATAGGTCAAGATATGTCGCACCTCTGTATTCGAAGGAAAACTATTGGTAGACGCAATCATACTGCGTTTGGCATCGACGCCACCTATGGCAAAACGTTTGCGCTGTCCATCGTTCAAGGCACCAATCAACGCAATATCTGACGTAAAAAAAGCATTAATATTGATAACAGCGGCTTCTTTATTGCCACTTGTATCTTTGCGATATGCCGCTACCGGAAAACTGTGAATGATGGGTTCGAAATTATTATTCCGCAAAGATTTATAGATGGGTTCATTTTCGTCGGCAACACTGTTGAAAGAAACGGAACGCATTAGAATTTTATCGTCTACTTTTTGCCAACGTATTACTTGTTGCGGCCTAGATTTCATACCTGCCCCTCCAAAACTTAAGTTTTTGACATACCCTGAGATTCTGCTTACAACCATAATCTCTTTTTCTAGAAGGTCGATGGGCAATTCAAAATAGTATTTGTCACCTACCTTGTGGGTTGTTATAAGGCCTTTTTGACTAACTGCTTTTTCAGTAATTACCTTTTCATAAGGCTTAGGACCACCTTTGGGGGGCGCTTTTTTATTAACTTTCTTGGGGGTTTCGGTCGTTGGCTTCGGCTTTTTCCCTTTTTTATTTTTTTGTCCGTAACTGTTTGGGTGCAGCAACAACAGAAAAAAGCATAAACATAGAATTGTATTTAATTTATTCAACATAGTGTCCATTATTTAATGATTAAGGAAACAATATTAAATATTTATACTAAAACTAACGTAAAACAAGCGTCAAATTAAATGAAACAAGCATTTATTTATACCAAAATATAGATTTTTTCTATGAATCTAGGGCGACCGCTTCGAAACCCAAGGCGTCTATGAATTCAATGATTGCAGATGCTAGCATATTTGTTTCAATGCTTAAGATTTTATGAGTAGTGTCGGTGTCGACTGACCAACTTTTAACCTCTTTTGATTGGTTCAAATGTGGTGCTACCTTGGCTATGCAATTAGCACAGTTGATGTTTGTCTTAAAAGTATATTTATTCATAACAAATTGGGATGTGTTTGTAAAAAAAAAGACAGCCTTAGCGGCTGTCTTTTCAATCGTTTAATTAATTTCCACCTTAATTTTCCGATTATTTTTTTGTTCTTTTTTGGCTATTTCAATTGATAAAATACCTTTTTTGTACACAGCCTTAACGGAGTTAAAGTTATATTTATTGTTTAGTTTAAAAACTCTTTTGAAGGACCTAAAGTCAAATTCTTTGCGACGGACGGTATACTTATCCGATTTTTCGGGGGCAGCACTTTGGGCAGAAATCGTCAATTCATTATCCTGTATATCAATACTAAAATCTTCTTTTTGTAACCCTGGCGCAGCAACTAATATTTCTATATGTGTTTTGTGTTCAAATGCATTAATTAGAGGTTTTGATTTTAGACAGTCGTTGCCCAAAAAATCATCTAACTGAACATTACTAATAAAGTCATCAACAGTTTTGCCTAATTCATCAAAATTAATGTGAAATGGATTAAATTTATTCTTGTTCATGTTGTAAAAGGTTTGATTATTTGAATACCCTTTAGACTACAACAGTTATTCCAGTTCAAATTTTGCGCCATTTTGTCTTATTTAACTCAATTAGGCGCGCCATTTTGACATTCGGTCGAACTAACTAACTCCTTTCCGTGCCATTGAGCTAAGATGGCTTGTAAAAAGGTAGTTTTACGACTACAGCAGGCATTTGTTTGCCGCGTACTTCAATAAAAATTTCGGTTCCAGACTTGGCATATTCTTTTTGCACATAGCCCATTCCAACCGGTTTATTCACTGAGGGACATTTGGTACCTGAGGTAACAGAACCAATCGTTGCACCTTCTGCATTCACGATAGTATATCCTTGACGGGGAGGACGCTTGGCCAACACTTCAAAACCTACTAGTTTGCGCTTGAGACCCTCCGCTTTTTGTTGTACCAAAAATGCTTTGTTTACAAAATCGTCTTTTTTTAATTTGGTAATCCAGCCTAATCCAGCTTCCAAAGGTGAGGTAGAGTCGTCAATATCGTTCCCGTACAAACAGTAGCCCATTTCTAACCGGAGCGTATCGCGCGCGCCAAGCCCAATTGGCTGAATATCGTAAGGGGCTGCAGCGTTCATAATGGCATCCCAAACTGCCGCTGCATTTTCATTTGCCACATATATCTCAAACCCTCCTGAACCAGTGTAGCCTGTTGCAGAAATAATGACATTGTCAAACCCCGCAAATCGACCTCTGACACAAGTATAATATTTCATTTCAGACAAATCGACATCTGTTAGGCTTTGCAAGGCTTTGACAGTGTTCGGCCCTTGAATAGCCAACAATGCAGTCTGATCCGAAATATTCTTCATTTCTACTCCATTTGTATTGAAGCGCTGAATCCAATCCCAATCTTTTTGAATATTACTGGCATTAACTACCAACATATATTCGTTGACACCTAAGCAATACACTAATAAGTCGTCAACGATACCGCCTGATTCGTTAGGCATACAAGAATACTGTGCATCTCCCACGCATAATTTCGAAGCATCATTTGTTGTTACTTTTTGTACCAAGTCCAAGGCACCTTCTCCTTTGACAATAAATTCGCCCATGTGAGAAACATCAAACATTCCTACTGAATTTCTGACGGCATGGTGTTCTTCAATGATTTTTGAATATGAAATAGGCATATTGTACCCCGCGAAAGGAAGCATTTTAGCGCCTAGTTCCAGGTGCTTTTCAATTAATGGCGTATTTTTAACCACTTCTACTGGATTTACCGACATAATTTTATTTTTTGAGTGTAAAAGGTAACAACTTGGGCTTTTAATCAAAAAAAGAGACTAATGCTGTTGCCAGTTAAAAATATCCCCTTTTTGATTTAGCTACGCGAAGTTAGGTTTTGTTTGTTTAAATTTTGAAAAATTCAACAAAAAAAATAGTGGTAATTCTGAACTTAGTATACAGTCGGCTATTTTCAACGAATTTTGAACTTTTATTCAATCCTTGAAGCCTTTAAAACGGTAGCATACGCTCCGAATAATGATTCAAAAATGTCGTGAAATATCTCGTTGTGTGGGCCTCTTGCACCCTGAAAAGCAACAGCGAACACAGAAAATCAATGGCCGAGGATATTTATTATTTGTGGTACGGCTTGTGTACTGATTGGCTTGTTACGACAACTACTTGCGCTTTAAAGGATCCAAAAAAAACTAAAAAAAGGCAGTTTACCTTGTAAACTGCCTTAAAATATGATTCTTTGAAACAAAAATATTAATTATTCTCACCAAAAACCTCAATAAAAGCGTCGGCGAGTTCTAGACCAATATTGCGTTGTGCCTCTAGAGTAGAAGCCCCAATATGGGGAGATACAGAAATTTGAGGGTGGTTTAATAATGCTTCATTTGGCTGCGGTTCGTTGACAAATACATCAAGCGCAGCACCGGCAATTTTACCAGACTCCAAACCCGCTAACAAAGCAGACTCTTCAATGGTACCCCCTCTAGACGTGTTGACCAAAAAGACGCCATCTTTCAATTTTTCTATCTCCTCTGCTCCCAAGACAGGCTTGTCGCTGCTTGGTACATGTATCGTAATGTAGTCGCTTTCGGCCAATACCCGCTCAAAAGGAACCGTCCTGATTCGGATCGAAAAAGAGATGTTGTCGACATCTGGGGTATTTAGATCTATATTAACCGTATTGTCATACAGGTCAGTTGCTACCACACGCATTCCTAGGCCTAAGGCCAAACGGGCAACTTCTTGGCCAATTCGACCAAATCCCACTATTCCCAGCGTTTTGCCGCGCAATTGTACTCCTTTAGAGTATTGTTTTTTTAGGGCTTTGAATTCTGTAGCTCCTTTGGTCGGCATATCGCGGTTAGCACGATGCAAAAATCTAGACAATGCAAACAAATGACCAATTACTAATTCAGCTACCGACTGTGAAGATGCCTTAGGGGTATTGATTACTTGTATACCTTTAGACCTAGCATAGGCTACATCAATATTGTCCATTCCAACACCACCACGAGCTATAACTTTTAAATTCGGGCATTGATCAATCAATTCTTTGCGTACTTTAGTAGCTGAACGCACGATAATCGCATCAAATTCGGGCAATCGTTCCATCAGTTCTTCCTGCGGAATCTTACGGTCTTGAACATCATATTGCGCCTCTTCCATCAATAATTTACCATCAGGATGAATGCCGTCGTTTACTAAAATCTTAATCATAAGTTGTAAATTTGAAGTATGTTTTAATAAAAAAACCTAGATCTAGGTTTGGGTGTATTGCAAGGAGTAAAGTTAATAATTGCTTACATGTTTTATACATTTAAATCATTAATTTTACACTAAATTTATTTATCTAATTTAGCCCGCCAATTGATACTTTAGGCGTTCTATTGCTTCGGCTGCTCTTCCAAAACGGTCGTTGTTATTTGCAGCATTATTGTAGTTGGTCATTGCAGCTTCAAAATTACCAAGCTTTTCGGAAGCCAATCCTTTAAAATAATAAGCATCGCCAAAGGAAGGATCGTATTTGGTCGCAACATCAAAGAAATGAAAAGCTTGTTCAAAATCTTTTTCTTCCATATACAACATCGCATAATTGAAAGAGGCCTCGGGTACTTGAGGATGATTTGTAATGGTTTTTTCGTAAGCTGTTTTGGCCTTGGACAACATGCCGTTGGTGGCGGTATAATTTTGATGATAAAATTGGGCCTTGCCAAAAAGTGCTTCATAAGAGGTTGAATCGATACGCAAAGCATTATCATAATACTGTAAAGCTATCTTCTCTCTTTTGGCTGAAAAAATAGTGGCTAGTTGCATGTAAGCATCTGAATAATCAGCATCTAATTCTATTGCGGTCTGAAAATTATTCATTGCGCCGATAGTATCCCCAATAAACTTTAGTGTTAAACCGCGCATAAATAGCCCCTCAATATTAGCGGGCGCTAGCTTCAGAACCTTTTCTGCCGAAATCAACGCATTATCGTATTGTTGGACAAGCATATTCATATGCGAATGCAGCAACAGTAAGTGCAGGGTATCGGGATGAATCTCTAAGGTTTGATTCAATACTTTGATAGCCGGTTTTGATTTGTTGTTATCAAAGTAAGCCCAAGCCAATAAGCGCGCAGATTTCCAGTTTGTTTTGTCCCGTTCCCATAATTGACGCGCCTCTTCTTCCGCCTCCTTTAACATTCCCTCTGCCGAATAGGCTTCACAGCGTGCTACATAGAGTGATAAATTACTCGGATCGTTTTGAATATCTCTCGAAATGGCATCGATAGAAGGTATTCCTGTAAGTTGACCATATTCGGGGGCCAATTCATTTGGTTTTTCTGAACTAGGCGAACAAGCAATCAATAGTATCCAACTTAATAAAATAACAAAGGTACAACGCAACATAAAATAAAAAATATGGTATATGATTAATAGTCTTATATTCGCTTGAAAGATCAAGCTTCAATAACTTTGAACTGTTCTTATTTTTTTTATTTACAAAATAAAGAGCAAATTTAACAAAATAGCGGAAGCAATATAAATTAAATTGTAACTTTTAGATTCTTTTAATCTTTATCTAATTTATGAATGCACTACCATCAATATTTATTGTTGTCTTATTTGTTTGTTTTTTAAAGCAGTCTGTATTCGCTCAAAAAATTCATACATCAACGCCTTTTGACAACAATCTAGATGAAAAGTACAGCTTGATTGGTGCCGCTGCAAAAGAGACTTTTGTGTACGGCAAACACGCTGCAGGTGATTATATATACATATATGACGATACCCTTGCAAAAATAAAAGAGGTCAAACTTCTTTTTGAAAAAAAAGAAAACCGCCTACTTAGAACGCTTATATTGAAGCAACAAATTCATATTTTTTATACGTACAACAAAAACGGCGCAAGTGTTTTACGGTTAAAATTGCTCGACTTAAGGGCCAATGAAATTCAAGACCAAGAACTTGGAATCTTTAAAAACACCTATAAACTCAAAAGGAAACACCTCTTGTTATCCAAAAACGAGCATCAACTGCTTATTTATGCCCCGCTCGAAAGTAATCAAATAGAGATTTTACAATACGACCTACAACAAGGACGTAAAGTGCGTCAGGAGGCATTAAATCTTGATAAATTTAATTATTATCAAAATTTTGAAAAAATAGTAATTAACAACCAAGGAAAAGTATTTATAGTATGCAATCTTTTGAACAGCAAAAGAAAACGTGCAGAACACCATTTTTTGGTCTTTCAAATTGCTGATAGCAGCCGTGCACAAAAAATACCTTTCCCCAACTTTGTGTCGTTCGACTTCGATGTCAAGTATGATGAAAATAATCAACAATTGGTGGTTGTTGGATTTTATGGAGATGATTTACAATATGCAAAAGGTGTTTTTTATTTTAATTCGACCGACAAACAAATTAGAACTACTGCCCTTGACCCTGAATTTATTCGTTCGCTAACCGGCAACAAAAAAAAGAAAGTTCATGGAATCAATCATTTTTATATTCGAGAAACAATTTTGCGTCGAGACGGCGGAATCCTATTGTTGGCTGAACAGCAATTTACCTATCAAACTTCTTCGACCCTCGAAGATAATCTTGAAAATTCAACGCAGGCCGATTTTCTGTACGAAAACATTTTGGCTGTCTCGCTTCACCCTACCGGCAAGATATTTTGGAAAAAAGTATTATTAAAAAGTCAAGTATCCTCTAATGACGATGCTCAATTCTCCTCTTTTTTTACCTTCCGAACCCAACAAAAATTAAGAATTATCTACAATAATAAAATTGATTGGGATACCACAATTTTCGAATACTTGATAAAAAATGATGGGTCCACCAAACGACAGGTTCTAACACATCAAAGCCGTAAATCAGGCCTGCTTCCACAATTTATTAAGAGTATTCAAACGACCGCTAAAGCGTTTATTGCCCTTTCTTACAGAGATAAGGATACCCGCCTCGTAAAAATCATCTATTAATTAGTTTTTATTATAATCATTATAGATTCTGCGTCTAGGATTGTACATTTAGACAACCTTTATCATTATTTTCAAAAACTACCTTGTGTTACAAATTTTTAAAGACAACCAACTATTCAATGCCCTATTGGTCATTCCCTATCTTTTAGTTTTGAGTATGAACAGTTGGTTGCTACCTGTTGAACTTTCCTTTTCGGATAGCATTCAGGGTTCGCTTAGTACTTGGTTATTTTCAGTAACCCAAGAAGCCTTCGTTCGGTATCTGCTGTTTTTTGGGGTGGTATTGTTTCAGGCCTACCTTTTTAATGGCATTATCAACTTTTTTAAATTGGCCAAATCTCCGACCTACATTAGTGCTGTCTGCTTTATTTTGTTGCACTTTATTGGTTTTGATATCGATGTGTTCAATCCGTTATTGTTGGCCAATACATTTTTACTCTTAGCCTTGTATAGTTTGTTTGCCTCCTACAACAAAAAAGTTTCAATGTCTATGGTATTCAACATAGGCTTTTTTATCGGTCTAGCCGTGCTTTTTTACCACAGTCATATCGTTTATTTTTACTGGTCTTTATTTGCTTTTTTAATCGTTCGATCTTTTGACCTAAAAGAATTCCTAATTCTTATTAGTGGCTTTTTGGTTCCACTGTTTTTGATGGCTACGTATCAATTTTTACAAAATAATCTGGATGGCTGGCTTCAAGCAGATTTTTATAGGCACTACGGACCTGGACAGTTTTACTTCGAATTTGATGTTGCGTGGTATATTGTTGTTGTGGCGAGTATTTTTATTTATAGTATGGCTATTACAAACATGCAGAACATCTATTTTAAGACTTCAGCAAAAGAAAAGAAATTCATTAGTTGTCTGTTTATCATGCCGGTGTTTAGCGTATTAAGCTATTTTTTACAATCAGAAATCTATCATTTTCATTTTGCAAGCTTTATTATTTCAATCAGCGCTTTGCTGAGCCTTAGCCTACATAGTTTTAAAAATCAACTATTGGTAGAAGCTGTTCATTTTGTATTATTCATGACTTGTATAGGTATTCAATACCAAGATTTATTTTTTAAATAAACGAACTAAGCTTAGTTTGGCATTATTTTAATGCTTTCTCTTTATACTTCAATCATTAATTCTATAGATCATGCAAATAATTTACATTTTATTTTTTAGCCTTTTATCAATTGCTGCATTTGCACAAGACAACAACACCGTTCAATGGAAGGTAGAATCGATTCAAAAAGATAAGGGAACCGTTCAATTAGTAATGACTGCTACCGTCAAAAAAGGTTGGTATGTTTATTCTCAATACCTCGAAAGTGACGACGGCCCCGTCAAAACAAGTATTGAATTGGAAGAAAACAAATCGATTACTAAAATAGACACAGCGCTTGAACAGGGCGACAAAATAGAAGGTTATGATGCACTCTTTGACATGAACATCACAAAATATAAAAACCAATTAAAAATTACTCAAACCCTACAAGTCAATCAGGCAACGACCGTCAAAGGCTTTGTGACTTATATGTCTTGCAACGACGAAATGTGCTTACCGCCTACTGATTTTCATTTTGAAATCGCCTTAAAAAAATAATCTATTAGCGTCTTTTAGGAAAGTCCCCTTTTTTAATGAAAATTAAAAAAGGGGATTATTTTACCTAGAGATATGAATATATTTAAATATATTCCTATATTTGAGATCACCCAACTTAGCGTTTTAACAAAAGGCTTTAAGCCTTGGAATCAATAATTTTATTATTTTTACCGTGCTTAACCATTGCATTCACGATTACAAGTCACACAACATCGTTATGAGATACACAATATTTGCTTTGTTTCTAATGTTCATGAATCTCTTTCAGGTTCAAGGTCAGCAAGACCCTGTTAGTTGGAATTTACAATTCAACAAACTCGCAGAAGATGAAGTTGAATTGGTCGCCACCGCCACAATTGACGAAGGTTGGTATGTTTATTCTCAAACTTTAGAAAGCGATGAAGGCCCTATTCCAACCTCTATTAACTATGAGGATAGCAGCCAAGTAGCCGCCTGGATTTCTAACAAAGAGTCTGCTAGTCAATCGAGCTACAAGCTACAAATGATTGATGAGGTCTTTGAAATGAAACTCACCAAATACAAACATGATTTTACGATCAGGCAAGTAATTAAGGTAGCAGATGTTAATCAAGAGATAGCGGGTTTTTTGGAATATATGACCTGTAACGCCACGATGTGTCGCCCTCCTACCGCTGTCGAGTTTTCGTTTAGTGCTGCTTCCCTAGCAGGTCAGAACAAAATAGGTGTTGGAGAACAGGAGGAGACGAATCAGGCCGCTGACAACAGCGAAAATGGCCCACTTGCCCCCGTTAGCTGGGAAATTAATTTCAAAAAAATATCGGATACTGAAGTAGACCTTGTAGCTACTGCTACAATTGCTGAAGGATGGTATGTATACTCTCAAACTTTAGAAAGCGACGACGGGCCCGTAAAAACGAGTCTTAATTATGAAGACAGTAGTCAAATTGTTGCTTGGGGACCAAATGAAGAGTCGGCCTCAAAGGCTGCTTACAAACTGCAGTCTATGGATGAAGTATTTGAGATGAAATTGACTAAATACAAACATGACTTTACCATTACACAACGCTTAACGTTACAAGAAAACGCCACTGCCTTAACCGGTTTTTTGGAGTATATGACTTGTGATGCAACGCAGTGTATGCCGCCAACGGCAGTTGAATTTAGTTATGGCACAGCAGCCAATTCAGGGGACAACAAAGCAACTGTTAATGGTTCTATTTTTGATCCAAGTCGACCTCAGCTAATTGCCTCAATGGAAAATATAGCCTCGGAAGTTGATGTAGTAGGCATGAGCCTTTGGACAATTTTTATATTGGGCTTTGGCGGTGGTTTGCTCGCATTACTGACCCCTTGTGTTTTCCCAATGATTCCCATGACCGTTTCACTTTTTTCGAAAGGTAAAAAAAGCAAATCAGAGGGTATTAAAAATGCCTTAACTTTTGGCGCTTCAATTATTGTAATTTACGTTGCCTTAGGACTTCTGATAACCCTTGCTTTTGGCGAAAATGCCTTAAATTTATTATCTACTCATTGGCTAATGAATTTGATATTTTTCATATTATTTACTGTTTTTGCCTTCTCCTTTTTTGGTTATTTTGAAATACAACTTCCTGCTTCCTGGGCCAACAAGGCTGACCAAGCATCTATGAAGGGTGGCTTACTCGGCACCTTTTTCGGTGCATTTTCGATTGCCCTAGTTTCTTTTTCTTGTACGGGGCCAATTGTAGGGACATTATTGGTACAAGCAGCCGTAAACGGTGGTGTGGTTGGTCCTACTATTGGTATGCTTGGATTTTCTGTAGCCTTAGCCCTACCCTTTACGCTTTTTGCTGCTTTTCCGAGTTGGTTGCAAACTCTACCAAATTCAGGAAGTTGGATGACGTCAATGAAGGTTGTTTTAGGTTTCTTGGAGTTAGCCCTTGGGCTTAAATTTTTATCGACTGCCGACTTGACAGAACATTGGGGTATTCTTCCCTATGAATTATTTGTTGGACTTTGGGCGCTAATATTCGGTGCTATGACCTTATACCTATTTGGTCTTATTCGGTTTCCGCACGACAACCCTAATGCCACAATTTCAAAGAAACGAAAAGGCTTTGGTACCTTTAGCGCTATCCTAACCCTTTCTATCTTATCGGGTTTTATGACCAACCCTCAAACACAGGCGTTCAAAACACCCTTTTGGTTAAGCGGTTTAGCACCTTCGGCATGTTACTCTTACGTCAAGCCTTGTTATGATGCCTCTAAAGATTCAAATTCAACGGAAGAATCAGGCTATACCTACAGCGACCATTGCCCGCCTGGCATCAAAAACTGTTTTGATGATTACGATGAGGCCCTCCGCTATGCCAATGAAAAAAACATGCCTATTTTAGTTGATTTTACAGGATATGGCTGTGTCAACTGTCGAAAAATGGAGGAGAATGTTTGGATTGACCAAGCTGTAAATAAGATACTCAACGAAGATTTTGTGTTAGTTTCTCTTTATGTTGACGACCGCAAAAAACTTGAAAACGTCTTAAATACACCGGATGGCACTAAAATTAGAAATGTTGGTAATAAATGGGCACAGTTTCAAAAAGTAAACTTCCAGAAAAGCTCGCAACCCTATTATGTTCTGATTAGCCCGCAGGAAGAAGTACTCAATCAGCCAGTGGGCTATACTCCAGATATCAAGACCTATACCAGCTTCTTAAAAACAGGATTAAGTATGTTCAAGGGTAATAAAGCCAATTAATTCATCCAAGAATTTAGATTATCATCCTAAAAATTTATATTTATGGAACGTCTACATAAAGACGTTCCATTTTTTTGTTCGCAAAAGCAGCCAATTCGATTACCCTATTAATTATACACAATACAAACCATGCTCGCCATGAAATTTACGGAATACAAATACGAACGTCCCGATCTAGAATCTTTTAAAAATCAGTTTCAAAAGCAACTCCAAGTATTCACTGAAGCTACGCTAATAGAGCATCAAATAGCCGCAATCGAATCCATTGACGCCTTGAGAAGTGAGGTAGACTCGATGTATTCATTAGCTAGTGTTCGACACTCTATCGACACACAAGACCGCTTTTACGAAACAGAAAACAACTTTTTTGATAATAACTATCCCGAATTAAACGAATACATCAATCGATACTATCGAGCGCTTTTAGATTCTAAATTTAGAACTGCTTTAGAAAACAAATATGGCAGTCAACTTTTTATAATTGCTGATTTGCGCTTAAAATCGTTTGAACCAGCTATTATCGACGATTTGAAAGAAGTAAACAAACTCGACAGTCAGTACAAAAAAATTAAAGCACAAGCCAAGATCGAATACCGAGAAAACACTTATAATTTATCCTCTATCAGCCCATTAGAATTATCAGAAGATCGTCAGGTAAGAAAAGGGGCCTCTGAGGCCAAGTGGTCTTTTTACACCAAAAAAGCGACAGAGATTGAATCAATTTTTCACAAAATGGTTCAAAAACGTCATAAGATGGCGCTAACCTTAGGGTATAAAAACTATATTGAACTAGGCTATGCCAATATGCTACGTTCTGATTATAACGCAGAGATGGTCGCCAATTTCAGAAAACAAGTACAGGACTATATTGTACCTATTGCAGTAAAACTACTAAAAAAACAAGCCAAGAGAATTGGTCTTGAAAAACTAAATTATTATGATGAGGGGTTCAAATTCCCCTCCGGCAATCCAACACCGAAAGGGTCACCAACTTGGCTTCAGGAACAGGCAAGTACCATGTATGCCAAGCTATCTCCTGAAACAGACGATTTTTTTCAGTTTATGACTCAAAAGAACTTGATGGATTTAGTAGCTAAGGACGGCAAACAAACAGGTGGATATTGTACTTTTTTGAATAAGTTCAAGGCTCCTTTTATATTTTCTAATTTTAATGGTACGGCGCATGATATTACTGTCTTAACGCACGAAGCAGGGCATGCTTTTCAATGTTATTCTACCAGTCGAAATATAGCCATGTATGATTATATCTGGCCAACCTATGAAGCCTGTGAAATACACTCAATGAGTATGGAGTTTTTTACTTGGCCTTGGATGAATCTGTTCTTTAAAGAAGATACAGATAAATTCAAATTTGCACACCTTTCAGATGCTATTTTATTCTTGCCCTATGGTGTTGCTATCGATGAGTTTCAGCATATCGTATACGAAAACCCTGACATGACGCCTGCCGAACGCAATCAGGCCTGGTTGGACGTTGAGCAAAAATACCTTCCGCTTCGCAATTACGAAGACAATCAACATCTGAAAGAAGGTCGTTTTTGGCAAAGACAATCCCATTTATTTGGAATGCCGTTCTACTATATTGACTACGTATTGGCACAAGTTTGTGCTTTTCAGTTTTGGAAAAGGAACAAAGAAGCCCCTTCAGAAGCCTGGAAAGATTATATCACCCTTTGCAAAGCGGGTGGTTCTAAATCATTCTTAGACCTAGTACAGTTAGCACAATTAAGGTCACCTTTCGAAACAGGTTGTATTGCTGAGGTAATTACCGAAATTGAAAACTACTTGGATGGCTTAGATGACTCCGAATTTTAGACTAATTATCAATAACAACCATTAATTAAAACTTTTTAACTGTTTTATTGTTTTCATAAAACTACCAGAGCTTTTTCCCATAAATCTTACGAAGCCGCCGTAGTCTGCCTCACAAATACTATTTGGATGAAAGACACAACTAAGAAGCATAATGAATATTCGGTCAACCCTCATATTTATCTAAAGACACGGCCTCATTATGGTTCTGAGATTTTTGACCACTTAACGAGCTTGACCTATGAACATGACTTAGTTTGGGATTGTGCCACAGGTAATGGACAGGCGGCGATAGAACTTGCTAAATCTTACAAAAACGTTCAAGCTACGGATGCTAATGCATCACAATTAGAATTTGCTCTTTCAAAAGAAAATATTGATTATTACGTAGCTAACGAAACCAATCCCAAGCTTCTTAGCAATTCTGTCGATTTAATAACAGTTGCTACGGCTATTCATTGGCTTGACCGTTCGGCTTTTTACAAAGAAGCCCATCGGGTCCTCAAACCGGGTGGTGTTTTGGCAATATGGGGATATACAGGCAAAAACATACATCCTGATATTGACCAAGTACTTGGAGAAATCATAGACCAATATTTAATGCCCTATTACTCCGATCATATCCTTATGGCTTTTGAGGGATACAAAAGTTTAGAATTCCCTTACGAAAGGATCGCAACACCTGCTTTAAAAACACAAATTAATTACAGTTTTGAAGACCTACTCAATTATATTTCCACCTGGTCATCTACTCAAAAATACATTCGCACCAACCAAAAATCACCCATTTATCTTTTTGAAGACCAATTGAAAAAAGCATGGGGAGATACTAGCAGGAAAAAACTCATGACTTGGGATTTCATCTGTCATATCGGTAGAAAATAGCCCGAGTGCTTGATTGGTTTATTATGTTTTGCCCAACAATTTGGAAGAGTGTATAGTTTTTACTAACTTAATCTACGATTTAAAACATTTATCCACCTTCAAAATTACCCCTTATGCCTCACACATTTTCTACTTCATCTGTTACACTAGATGCTTGCCTACTTATGGGTGCAGCAGCCGTCAAAAAAGCGCATGAACTTGGAATAAAAATTGCCTTGACCGTTGTCGATAATGCCGGCAATACCAAGTATTATATCTGCATGGACAACGCACCCTTAATTGCAAGCGATATATCAAGAAAAAAAGCAATCACAGCCGTAGGTTTTGGTATGCCTACCGGAGGTCCTTGGCAAGACTTTATTAAAGATGACCCAATTCTTAACAACGGTGTTCAGAACATTCATGATTTCATGTTGCTTGGTGGCGGTTTTCCAATTATGGTTGACAACCAACTTGCAGGTGCAGTTGGGGTTTCTGGCGCACATTACTCGCAAGACGAAGCCGTAGCACAAGCTGCACTCGCTGCACTCTAAAACAATTCGATAAACAGTGCCAAACCATAATTAGCAACTACAAACCACGGTCTACAAACAGTTTTAAATGAATAATACTAATATAGAATTAGTTTCTAAATTGGGTGTTATTGCCTCTACGCTATCTTCTATAGAAGACTTGCAAACTCTTGCCCTTTCCGTAAATCAAATTGTTGATACGATTATAGATGTTAAGTACAATGGCTTATATTTATTTGATGCGTCGGCGGGTAAGCTAAAACTTCATTACGCCAAGGGCCTGAACAAAGAAGAACAGCGCATTGCCGAACAAACGGCTATGCAACGGCACCCTGGCTGGGTGTATCAAAACAAGGAAGTACTTCTTATTTCGGATACGAAAAAAGAAAAAACTGGACAATCCAAGGATTCAGAACGTAGTTTTGTTATTCGTTCAAGGGTATGGTTACCTATTATGAGTTTGGATACGCCTGTGGGTGCCTTTGGGTTGGCTAGTACCAAAGTAGATAGTTTTTCTAAAGAACATATTTCATTGCTTTCGTTTGTTTGCAACTTGGCTGGTGTAGTGTACAACAATATAAGCCTCAAGAACAAACAAGAGGAAAACAATCGAAATCTAATTAAGGCACTTGACGAGACCAATCGTGCAAAAAAAATCAAACAGGATTTTTTGGCTAAAATGAGTCATGAAATCCGCACGCCGATGAATGCAATTCTAGGGATGACGAATCTACTTGCTGATACCAATCTATCGGATCATCAAGCTGCCTACAGCAAAACATTAACAATTGCCTCCAAAAACTTATTAAAGCTACTCGACGATATTCTAGATTTTTCTCGATTAGAATCCGAAAACTATACCCTAGAAAATATCCCGATCAATCCGGTGGATATTTTAAAAAAAGCTTACCATTCTCTTAAGTTTAACGCTAGGGAAAAGAATTTGAAATTGAGCTTTGAAATAGGGGAAAAGGTTCCCACCTTTATTATGGGAGATCCCTTACGACTTGGTCAAGTGACCATGAATTTAGTAAGTAATGCAATTAAATTTACTCCCAAGGGGAGTATACATATGAGTTGTCGATTGTCAGCGATTGTAAACAAACGCTATCGTCTTCAATTTAAAGTGAGCGATTCGGGAATAGGCATAAAAAAAGAAAAGCAAGATCAAATCTTTAAAAGCTTCCAACAAGAGGACGACAGTACCACAAGAGAGTTTGGAGGTTCGGGACTTGGTCTTTCAATTGCTAAAGAAATTGTCGAGCTTTATGGTGGTAAAATATGGGTAGAAAGCATCAAAAATAAAGGTTCCTCTTTCTTTTTTGAGATTGATTTCGACGTACCCAAAGAACTTAAGACACCTCAAATTCATCAGCAACAAGAATTTAATATTCAAAGTTTGAGTCAGGCTAACATTTTGCTAGTTGAGGATAATGATATCAATCGCTTTCTAGCCAAAACAATCCTTGAAAAATATCATGCATGCGTTGGATTAGCTGAAAACGGCAAAATTGCCGTCGACAAGGTAAAAGAAAGCAGCTATGATCTAATATTGATGGATGTACAGATGCCTATTATGGATGGTTTAACGGCCTGTTCACACATACGAAAGACCTTACAATCTAACATACCAATTATTGCCCTAACGGCAAATGCTATCCGAGGAGACAGTAATAAATGTTTTGATGTAGGAATGAATGACTACATTACAAAGCCTTATGAAGAAACTGATTTGATTAATAAAATTGCTGCATTAATACCAGACAAAGTAATACCAAGGCCATTAAAGACCATCCCTCAAAAAACGCTTACGGATCCTTCAAAGCTATCTACCTCAAAAGGTTTGTATGATTTGAGTAATTTAAAAATTATTGCTAACAACAACCCCAATTTATTAATTAACCTCATACAAGTTTTTTTGAAGGAAACACCAGGCCATTTAGAGGATTTACTTAGAAGCTTCGATACCAATAATCATGTAAACATAGGATTGATGCTTCACAAAATTAAATCATCGATTGGTGTAATTTCTATACCTGATGTAATGCGTCAAATCAAAGTCCTCGAATCGAAAATTCAAGACAATTTTGACAGCCTAAAACTGAGGGGTCAAGTAATCAAGCTCATCAAAAAAATTGAACTAGTGCTTAGTTTACTCGAGAAAGAAGTAAATATTTTAAAAGCAAACTCTAATTAATCGTCGCTTAAATCTTTTCCTCTTTTGTATTGAATATACAATTCTACTATCAATAGATTAGGGACCCAAGCCAACCAAGCTACTGCACAATACAAATCCATCGGTGCCGGTGCTAGAATAGATACCAACAACAGTTTCCAGGCCCTTAAGGTAATTGCTGACAGCGTTAAGGCAAAACTCCTAAGCATAAACGCTGCATGCAGATTCCAAACTTTCTTGCGGGCATAATGATAGGCTGCTGCAGTAGTACTCCACCATAACAAGCTGAGTAATACAAAGGCAAGTTTTGCATAAACCCCTCCATTGGCCATCAGACCTAATACAAATCCAGAGGGGGCTGCCACTAGCAAAACAACCAAAATGTAGCCGCGGCCCATATATCGGTGCACCTTTGATTGAAACTGTGCGATAAAGAATGGAGAAAACTGGGTAAATCCTGCCAATAGAGTAAGGATGCTACTGAACACATGCAGGTAAAAAGCAAGCTGCCACCAACTATAACTCAGGGCTGTTTTTTTGATTTTCAAAAATGCAACATCATCTTTTAGGGCAAGGTAGGGCAAGGTAATTTCAAGCATTAGCCCAAAAAAATAGAACAAGAATGAAAGTAGTATAATTTTTAGGTAAACTTGGGCATCTTTCATTTTTTTCCTACATTTAATTAGTGACATGCTCAATGTAAAAAATTATTCATTCTAACCAACTGTTATCTTCTATGAAGTTATTCGGCAATCTTTTCTTTTTTTTTGTTTGCTTTGCATTCCTATTAATAAATTGCACCCACGAACCCAAGGTAAGCACCGACAATAATGACAAAGCTGCTAAAAAGAATTTTGTAGAAGATGCTAGAAATATTGGGCCCGCTAAATCAGATGCTCAAGTAGCCATCGAAGAAGCCCATCAAAAAATAGAAGAAGAAGAAAAAAGAATGATTGGCTATTGGGTTGGTCAATTCGGGCATGATAAAATTTCAATCGTCCTCTCGGAAATATCTAACGGAACTGCTGTAGGGCATTCTATTTGCGCTGGGAAATACCGTCGGATTGAGGGTACCGAACAGGCTATTGCGGCGCATAAGTTCAGTTATACCATGAATGAATCTGGGAACAAAGCTAACGACGGTAGTTTTGAGTTTACAATTGACTTGAATGAGAATACGCTTTCTGGTACCTGGAGTCCATATTCGAATAAAAACAATATCCCAAAATCTTTTATCCTAAAGAAAATAAACATTGAATACAAGGCGACCGAAGGCAGCTATCCACAAGCTAGCACCCGACGACTCGAAGAATCCGATGTGATCAATTTGGATGCACATGCACTCAAAATCATGCGCAATGAGATTTATGCTCGCTATGGTTATGCTTTCAAAAACAAAGAAATTAGAAACCATTTTGAATTACTAGATTGGTACAAGCCTATTTCGATTGATGTTCGCGATCAATTAAGTGATATAGAAGTAGATAACATTGCCCTTATTTACGACTTCGAAACCTATTATGAAGAATATTATGATGTTTTTGGCCGATAACAAACTATGAGGTATTTTTTAGAATTTGCGTATAATGGGACACGATTTTGGGGTTATCAAGCCCAAAAAAATGGCTCTACAGTGCAACAAACCGTAGAGAAAGCTCTTTTCAAACTGCTTAGATGCGCAACACCAATTATGGGCTGTGGCCGCACCGATTCAGGAGTACATGCCTTACAATACTTTGCACATTTTGATAGCGCTACACTACTTGACCAACAATTTATATACCGACTCAACAATGTTATTGGGCCAGATATAACCTTTCAAAATCTCTACCCTGTACACCCGACAGCACATGCTCGTTTTGACGCAATTTCCAGGAGCTACAGTTATCATATTGATTTCAACAGAAATCCGTTCCGTCAAGAAACCAGCTATTTTTGTAGCTATGCTGCTCGTCTTGATATTCAAAAAATGCAAACTGCAGCCAAACTCTTGCTAGACTACCAAGATTTCAAAAGCTTTTGCAAAAGTAAAACGGATGTAAAAACGACCCTTTGTGAGCTTCGAGCATCTAGTTGGCATTTCGATGAGAAAGAAGCAACACTCACCTATCAGGTTACTGCAAATCGATTCCTCAGGGGCATGATTCGTCTGATTGTCGGGATGAGTTTGAATGTTGGTAAAAACAAGTTGTCGCTCGATGAGCTTACAGAGGCATTAGAGAAACGACAAATACTCCCACACGCCTTGTCTGCACCTGCCAAAGGACTCTTTCTAAGGGATATATTGTACGAATATTTATAGCTTAAGCAAGCCTCTGTACTTACAAAAAACGGAACGAATCTTTGCTATAATTGGTTATTGATATATGCGCACCAATCAAAAAAATTATCAATTATATCCTTTGGCAGCCAAGCAAATGTGCCGTATCGAAAGACTTTCCATTCGGGTTACTGCCCTTGTTTGTTTACATAACGGCCCTTTAAGTAGACCGCCTTATGCAGCATTAAAGCACAAAGACAACCGCCACAGATACAACAGAAACAATTCTACCCAAAACGCTCTATTGCAAAGTGCCAAATGGCCTGTATTGCTTTTTTTAGGCTTTTATTTTGCTTCTGATGACCAAGGCTTATTTGTTTTTGGAATTCTTTGTTGGTGTTGCATTCAGCTATTGCAAAACAAGACTTGGAAAGAGGACCGCTTCAAGCCATAATACTTATAGATATTCATCACCAAAACGAGCACCTAAATCTTTGGAAACCTGCTTAATTTCTTGTTCTTTGTCTTTAGGATAAATCAATAAAACATTTTCTTCATCTACAACAATATAGTTTTCTAAATCTTTGATAACGACCATTTTGCCGTCTTTAGAACGAACCATACAATTGCGGGTATTGAGTGTTTGTACTAAATCCGGCGTAGAACTACTAATTGCATTGTTTTGTTCATCTTTGTTAAATTGCTGATGTAGCGAAGCCCAAGTACCTAAATCAGACCAACCAATATCAGCCGGCATCGTAAAGATATTCTTTGCTTTTTCCATGAGTGCATAATCGATAGAAATACTCGGAGTCGTCGGATAAAATTCATCTAAGAAAGCTTGTTCATTGGTAGTGCACCAAGCATCTTCTCCTTGATTAAGAATTTGGTATACCTCCGGCGCAAAGCTTTGAATAGCGGCTAAGAGCGTGTTGACATTCCATACAAAAATACCTGCATTCCACAAATACGTTCCACTAGCCACAAACTTCTTAGCATTTTCTAAATTGGGTTTTTCTTTAAACTGATGTACCTTATAAAAAGGAGGAGGCGTTGTTTTGTCGAAATGTATGTACCCATATCCTGTATTAGGATGATGTGGCTGAATACCTAATGTAAGCAAAGCATCGTTGTTGGCAACAAAATCAAGCCCTTGATTTATATGGTCTACAAAGGTATTCTCTTTGAGAATAATATGGTCCGAAGGGGCCACAACAAAATTAGCATTGGGATTGATTTTTCTGATTTTCAAGGCGGCATAAGTAATACAAGGGGCTGTATCGTTGCGTGAGGGTTCGGTCAGAATTTGCTGTTCAGACAATTGCGGTAATTGTTCCTGAATAATCGCTTTATAGGCTTTATTGGTTACTATAAATATATTACTAGGAGGGCAGACACCTGCAAATCGATCGAAGGTTAATTGTAGAAATGATTTCCCTAAGCCTAATATATCTAAAAATTGCTTGGGCTTGTCCCTACGGCTACTTGGCCAAAAACGACTGCCAATACCACCTGCCATAATTACCACATAATTATTTGAATTCATACCGTTTGTTTATACCTAATTTGAAATACTATTTTTAGTTAAAGTCTTCATCATTATAAATTTGTTGCAACTTGGCAATACTTTCCTCTACGCCCTGTTCTATATATTTTTTTAGAAAATAAATTTGATAACGGTGTATCGGGTGATTCCCTTGGTATTTAATAAAGCTATTACGCCAAGCTAATTGAGTATACTCCGTATTAGAAGGAGATATAAGCAAGATTCCTTCTACGACGAAAAGAGAGTTAGCAGTCTTCAACTGATACCGAAGCTCATTTTTTGTATCGGTATAGCTAACGGACAACGAAATACGAACCTTATTGGTTTCGAGCTGCATTGTAGCGCCTACCCCCTCCTTGACACTTCCAAAACGAACACGATACCCATTATCCACGGACCAAAACGACCATTCAGGCCACTTATCCAATGAATTAAGCAAGGCAAAAAGATGATTTGGTCTTGCCCGTAACAGAACAGCCTCTTCTATGGTCCAAGTGTTTGGCATGCTATAGCCTACCAAACAAACACAAAGAAACAAAAACCCCAAAATACTCAATAAAACTATAAATATTGACATGCTTATATTCTAGCCACAAAGTCTCTAAATCAAGTCTACATTACAACATTACATCCGCCTGTGTTTTCCAATCGAAACGTTTAAATTTTTCGCCAAAATTGGGTATCTTTTTATCTAATGCCGCCACATCCTGACTTGTCAAAGCCGACAACTGACTAAAATGAATGATGCCTTCTTTGTTTAGCTTATCAACAATGTCGCTAGCCATTCCTTTTAGTTTTGTAAAATCATCCGTCTTATTTGACTTGGTTTTTTTCGACTTTTTCGAAGCAGTATGTAAAACCTTGGTCGTAAAACTACCCTTTCCTGCTCCAAATGCAGCTTGAATAATTGATTCTTGCTGTGATTCGTGTACTTTTTTGAAGCCTGTTGCAGGCGATGCAGACGATTTACGCGCAATTAATTTTAGATCGTATTTACGATAAAAGGCATGAATGTACGACCAAGCCCCCATGTTAGAGGGTTCTTCTTGTACCCAAAACCAATCAGCTTCACCGTATTTTTCAATAATAGCATCCACTTTCTTCTTAGGGAAAGGGTATAGTTGTTCTAATCGAACTATTGCGACATCCTCGCGTTTATCGGCTACCTTTTTGTCGAGTAGTTCATAGTAAATTTTTCCTGAGCAACATAGGACACGTGTTATTTTAGCAATTTCTTTTTTGGTGTTTACTTTAGGGTCATCAAAAACCTCTTCAAACCCTCCTTTGCTAAATTCGTCAAAAGTCGAAACACATTCACGATACAAAACTTCTTCGTTCGGACGATTGATATTTCTAGGACGCAATAATTTTTTGGGCGACATTACAATCAAAGGCTTTCTAAATGGACGTTCCTGTTGACGTCTTAACAAATGAAAGAAGTTGGCAGGTGTGGTTACATTGGCGACCGTCATATTAAATTGTGCACAACTTTGAAGGTACCGTTCTAGTTTAGCACTTGAATGTTCAGGGCCCTGCCCTTCATAACCATGCGGCAACAACATAACTAAGCCCGTCATACGTTGCCATTTACTTTCGGACGAACTGATAAACTGATCGAAAATAGTTTGAGCCCCATTGGCAAAATCACCAAATTGCGCCTCCCAAATTACTAAGGGATCCGGGCTCGCTAAAGAATAACCAAATTCAAAACCCAACACTGCAAATTCTGACAACAATGAATTATGGATACGAAACTTACCTTGGTCTTTTTCAAAATGATTAAGACGGTTGTATTGTTGATTCGTTTTGGCATCGTATAAAACAGCGTTACGATGTGAAAAAGTACCTCTTTTTACATCTTGCCCAGTCAATCGTATGTCGTTGCCTTCAATTAATAATGAACCATAAGCCAAATGTTCTGACATTGACCAATCTACGAGTTCTCGATCGATTAGTTCTTGTGTCCGTTTCAATAGACGCTTAAACTTTGGTAATGGTGTAAAATAATCGGGTATTGTTTGTAAATGCTGAAGCATTTTTACCAATACTGTTTTTTTGATAGACGTATCTGGAGAAATTTGATAATCTTCTACAGAAGTATATTTCTTTAGCTTTTTCCAAGCAAGTTCTGGCTTTTGATATTCGTAGACAGGTGCTTCCTCTTTGGCCTGAGAAAATTTATCTTGCAACAAAGCATCGAATTGCTTGTCCATTTGCTTGGCCATTTCAGCTTCAATTTCACCATGTGCAATTAATTTTTCTGAGTACAAGGTCCTGGTGTTTTTATGCTTTTTGATTAAATCATAAAACTTAGGCTGCGTAAATTTAGGGTCATCTCCTTCATTGTGCCCATGTTTACGATAACAAACCATATCAATAAAGACATCTGTGTTAAACTCTTGACGATAGTCTGCTGCCAGTTCGGCCACAAACAAGACTGCTTCGGCATCATCACCGTTAACATGAAACACAGGAGCTTGAACCAAGCCAGCAACTCCAGTGCAATAGGTAGACGAACGCCCATCTTCAAAATCAGTGGTAAATCCAATTTGATTGTTGATGACATAGTGAATAGTACCGCCTGTATAATATCCTTCTAATTGACTCATTTGAACCACCTCATGGGCAACCCCTTGCCCTGCTATAGCAGCATCTCCGTGAATCAATATCGGCATAATCCTATCAAAATCAGATCGATACAAAACATCTGCCTTGGCACGGGTAAAGCCTTGAACAACTGGATTAACAGCCTCTAAGTGTGATGGATTAGGGACCAATTTAAGGTTGACATTGAACCCCTCAGGTGTGGTTATTTGCGAAGAAAAACCAAGGTGATACTTCACATCTCCGTCTCCAAATATATCTTCGGGGGTATTTCCTTCAAATTCGCTAAAAATATATTCATAGGTTTTGCCCATGATATTAGCAAGTACGTTGAGACGTCCACGATGCGCCATTCCAATGACAACTTCCTCTACTTCTTGACTCGCAGCACGATTGATAATTCCATCAAGGGCATGAATTGTCGACTCACCCCCTTCTAAACCAAAACGCTTTTGAGCGACATATTTTTTGCCTAGAAAATTTTCAAAGCCTGTAGCCCCGTTTAGTTTTTCTAGGATTCTTTTCTTTTTGTCTATTCCAAAACCATAATTTCCTTTGGTTTGAATACGTTCAATTCTGTTTTTAAGCCATTGATATTTGTCCTGATTGTCAATGTGCGCAAATTCGAAACCAATCGACCCACAATAAACAATTTTAAGCCGATCGATTATTTCAGATAAAGTAGCCTGATTCAAGCCAATTTCAGTACCGGCTTCAAAACGTTGTGATAAGTCCTCTTTTGAAAGACCAAAATAGGCTAAATCCAAACTTGGAAATCTAAATTTTCTGGTTCGGATAGGATTGGTCTCAGACATAAGGTGCCCCCTTAAACGGTAGGCTTGAATAAGTTTAACAACAGCTAATTCTTTGCTATTCGAACCTCCCACCTGACCCGTCGCTGCTGTCGAGGAGGTATGACCTGCGGCATATTCAAATCCGGCGAAGAACTCTCTCCAACCTTCAGGAACAGAAAGCGGGTCTTTTTTAAATTGCTGATATAAATTGTCAATAAACGCTGGATGTGCGTTGGTAATATGAGTATAATCCATTAGAAATGTACGATTTATAAAAATTTCCAAATTGATAAAAAAACAACAATCTGCACGAGCAAATTGCTATATTTTTCAATAAAAATTAAAGATACAAAAGAATCAATTACATTCAAATCTTATGCCTTAAAATGCAAGGTAGGATTGCTTCAGAATTAGGTTTTTTTTAATCGCTGCGCAACAAATATTTAGGAAGAAGAAGTCAGACTATAAGGCAGCTTTCTGCTTTTTTACGAGCTTTCCAATAGTAGGCAAGGAACAAATGAACCTTTATTGAACCATAATATTGGGCCAAACAAACAAAAAAATGATATTTATAATAAAAAAAATTGAATAGTTAGAAAGTATTACCTATCTTTGCATGCCCGAAAGGGTATAGATTTTAATCAAAAGATAGTAAATTTAATAAACAAATATATAGTATGGCTAATCATAAATCAGCAAAAAAACGCGCACGCCAAGACGCTAAAAAAAGATTACACAATCGTTATTACAAAAAGACAACGCGTACTGCAATTGCATCTTTGCGCGAATTAGAAGATCAAAAAGAAGCTGAAAAGTTTTTACCAAAAGTTTCTTCTATGATTGACCGTCTTGCCAAAAAGAATCAAATCCACAAAAACAAAGCTGCTAACCTCAAGCGTAAACTTGCAGTTTATGTAAATGGATTAGAGAAGTAAACAGACTTTCCGTTTGTTTATTTTATCATAAGTACATTTAAACTTTCATTAGTTTAAATGTACTTTTTTGTTGCCCTAATTAAGTTTAGTCAAACCGTTCGAGCATCTTATTCATTGTTGCCAATTCCGCCCTTAGAAGAAGTATAGATTGGTATATTTTTTCAAAAGGTGCATAGCGTTGACGTACATCCCTCAGCATCTTATCATTAATTTGTTTGTCCTTAGTTTCTTGCGCTACACCATTTAGCTGAACATCATAAGCCCACAAAGCAGTATTCAGAACAGGATAAAAGCGCAATTCTTTCAATAAAACAGTTCGCCTTTGTAGTAATTGTTTTTTTCGAGGACCCTCTTGTTGGTTCAAAATAGAGAGGTCCAATAATAACAGGCTACGTAGACGCAGTTTCAGTTCCTTAGAAACAGAATCTGATAAAGTTTCGGTCATTATTTTCAAACGCTCCACTTCCTTAAATACAGTCAAATCATAGGACTTCACTTTTTGGGATAATTGCGCTGTTTGTTGGGCCCATTGTTCAATTTGTTGCACACCATATTTACGACAGGCTTCGATTAATTCTTCTGTTTTGTCTTGAGCCACTTTTTGTTTTTTCAACAAAATACCATAAAACTGCAAGCGTTCCCATAAATAATTGAAATAGCCCGCTTCTTTTCTAAAGTCAATACGACAAATGCGAAACTGATCGGATTGGGCTAACTTATAATAAAGCTGTGCAGGTATTTGTTGATCTTCACTTTGCACCGCTTCATTATATAAGACCGTCAAAAAATCAACGCCATTTTTAGCGTTTATTACAGAAGGAAAACTCGTAATATCAAAATAATACCAGTGCTTAGATTGTAGTATCTCCGAATAAGCCTTTTGAATTAAAGGGTGCCAATTAAGCTGATTTGGTGTAAAAGATTTTAGCCTAAAAGTAGCACTAGCCACATCTCCTACTGTATTTTTAAGTGTAATATCTACGACCGGAGTCGCTCCTTTCATGTCCTTATCATATACAAGACCAAGAATAGTAGAATTGGGGGAGAAACAAACTGAATCTCTTCCAAAACTAAGATTTTTAGATTCGGTCGTAAAAGGTTCGTTTATCCATATAACTGATTGTCCAAAAACCGGCACCGCCGCCGTAAGCCAACAAATAAAAACAATAAGCATCTGCATAAAAAGGTCTATTATGAACGATTTTTGACAATATTAGTTGCACGGTCTAGAATTCTGAAAGCTGTCTCTGCCATCGTATTACATTTGTCATCTAGGGTAGGATTTACCTCCGTTACTTCCAAACAGCAGGTTTTGGGATTAGCGACCAGCCCGCAAACGATATCCGTAGCTTGTTCTTCCGAAAGCCCATTCGGTACCGGCGTACCTGTTCCCTTAGAAATAAGATCACAATCCATGGAATCAACATCAAAAGAGATATAAATTAAATCACAATTCTGAAGATAAGATAAAACATCTTCCACTACTTGTTCAGATCCTTTTTCGCGTACCTCTTCTACCGAGAAATTTCTAATACCCATTCTTTGCGTTAAGAAGTCTTCTTCTTTTTCGGTATCCCTCAGCGCAATAAACACCAAATCGTTGGCTTCAATTTTGGGATAAACGTTGCCCATATGTTTGAGACGATACCAATGCTGAACAATTTCTTCCGGTATATCGTTGCGTTGATGTTGAAGATTGTCGATACCAAGACAAATAGCTAGTGGCATACCATGCAAATTACCGGATGGCGTTGTATAAGGAGTGTGCAAATCTGCATGCGCATCAATCCAAATAACGCCTAATCGTTTGTCAGGATTTGATTTTTTGATACCAGAAATAGTAGCGCCTGCAGTAGAGTGATCGCCTGCTAGCACAATCGGAAAGCGCTTATTGTGGGTGACTTCTTCCGATACAAAATGAGATACATAATTGTATACTTTTACAATCCCATCAATATAGTTTGCATACTGCGTTGGACTTGCCTCAAAAAGTAGTTCATTCTCATTCGGAACAATGGTCGAATGATATTTAGAAAAATATTTATTACCTGATTTGAAAGCAGCAACTTTGATAGCACCTATACCTAAACTTGCCCCACGGGTTCCTGCCCCTAATTCAGAGGGTACTTCCAAAATTCGTATTTTATCGTTTTCAGTTGGCATTTAAAGGAGTTTTATACCAGTTTCATTAGAAATTTATGAGGCGGCATATTAGTTAAAAATTATGAGAAATATTAGCATTCTTATTATTTATTATAAACTTCAACAAAAATTATTTCAATCAATTTAAAGTGGTTTATTTAAAATAATATTTATATTTATTACACTTAAATAAAATATTATGATAGAATATCCAGATGATTTTGCCCCTAGCCTTCATCAAGAAGTATTTTATACTGATAGTAGTTCAATTTGGATTTGTGATAATATAATCTATATATTTTCACACCCCAATATAGTACACACCCTTGAACACGCACAAGCTTCGAATGCTATTCTCGATAAGATTATACCAAGTTTAAGTTATCCCATGATGTGTGACGTGCGCCATGCGAAGCCCCTTCCAAAATCTGTTCGAAACTATTATGCATCGGCTGACGGCACTCGACATTGCACAAAATTTGCCTTTCTAGTAGCCTCTAGCTTTAGTAGAGTTGTAGCTAATTTTTTTATAGGCTTTAGTAGCATAGAATACCCCATTAAAATGTTTGACAATATAACGACAGCCACTGATTGGTGTCTAAATAAATAACATGAATCCTCCTCAAAAAAAATCCCTACAAAAAACCATTCAAAACCTTTGTACTTATTTGTGTATTTCAATAGACGTATTGGTCAAAGAACATTCATTAGGTAATGATTTTGAAATCCTTGAACATTTAAGTGAATTGGTTGCAGACCAAACTTTGTCGGTAACAGAAACTAAAATGGAACAAGAAATCGAAATTATACAAGAGGTGCTTTTTTCATACTCTCAACGAGATTTTTCTAAAAAATTA
>CAJQQM010000026.1 GCA_905480485.1 uncultured Aureispira sp. | reverse complement strand
ACATCTGTCATCTTTATGTTGCCACTAAAAGGACTATCCCCAAAATGAATCGTCAGATAGTTGCGCGCGGGGATTGGATACATCTGTATTGCACTGTTATTATCTATCGGTGTAACATTTACGTTGAAATTGATGATATAGCAACTAGGGTCGACTTTGCATCCTGCGCTAATTAGATTATTTAATTTTGAACTCGTGTAAGATATCGAGGGATTATTATTATCCATCAATGTCATATCCACAATCGAAGTATCGGCCCCCAACCAATCTTGTAATAAGGTGGCATATATTCTACGATAATCGTGTTGCATCGTCTCAATTTGATAATTATTCGTATCATCTGCTTCCGATAAGTCGACATTTGTTCCTAGCACTCCACCATTTAGGCAAGAACCCATAATAAACATCGGCGCTGCACCACCGTGGTCGGTACCATAATTACCATTTTCCTTTACTTTTCTTCCAAATTCAGAAAATGTAGCAGTAAGTATGCGGTCTTCGATACCAAGCCCCTTGATATCATCCATGAAAGCTTTCATAGACTGCGCTAATTCGTCCATCAAAAGGGCATGCCTTCCAATGCTTATTCCTTGTATAGGGTCGACTTGTTCGTTGTGCGTGTCAAAACCTCCTAAAGACACCAAAAATACTTTGGTTTGAATCCCACCACTTACTAAACGAGCAACCGTCTTCAGCTGATCGGCAAGGTCAAAACTAGGATAGTTAATGGCATTTGAGCCACTGTTAAAGGCCGTTGATACTGCCTGAGAATAAACATTGGAATTGCTTTCTACACCAGAAATATATTCTAACAAATCACCGTGTTCGCTGTTGGGGAAATTGGCGATACCAGCACCTCCAATACCACTTACTACAGAATAATAGCCCGAAACGTCCTGTCCAGATAAATTGGTAGAGATTCCATGAGAATGCTCTCCTTGAAATAATACAGCAGGCTTTTTCTCGGCTAATTGAAGTGCCAAAGGAGCTGAAAATACATCGGGATTTCCGGCTACACCTGGAAATGAATTTTCGAGATAACGTGCCAACCAGCCCGAACCAGGATTGTTATTGAGACTAGTACCGTCCCCTCCCATCATCCATAAATCAGTAGATTTAAAATGAGAGCGATCTTGATAATCGTACATTACACCTTGTATAACCGTTAACTCTCCATTATCATAAAGGTCTTTGAATGGGCCTAATAAGGGATGCAAACCAACTTGATCTTGTACTGCAAGGCTACTGTCTAAATTAATGTACTGATCGACACCAGAATCGGGCACGCGTATAGATGGTCTTAAGTTAGCATAAGCAGCATATTGATCGATCGGAACAATCGTATTTATTCCATCGTTGCCCCCAATTAAACGAACCAATACCAATACTCGATCGCTAACACCTGCACAAGACTGCAACATGAGTGGCGAAGAAGCTGCACTCAAACGATTGGGCAACAATACAGACGACATCGAAGCCAAGCTACTCAACTTTATAAAATCTCTTCTTTTCATGGCTGATTGGTTTAATACGTTTGAAATTCTGGAGAATTAATTAAGAAAGTAAAAAGTTGTTCAAGTCGAGGTTTTACTACTGAATCATCTTGATTGAGGATGAAATCATTCCATGCAGTAGTCCAATTATAGGGCATCATTCCATCCAGGAAAATATCTTGATAAAAATAATTAAATCGATCACTATCAATGGACTCAGGAAAAATATAATCGACTAAATCACGTACTAGCGTCTCTGGATTTTCAGGGTCGGTGAATAGACTATTTGTAGTGACACAATCAACCACATTAAACGTAAAACCGATCAAAGCAGTATTGCCAGCTACTTGATTGCGGCCTGTAATAAAAGACTCAAATAATTTGTAGCGTCCGATAATTGTGGCAGAATCAAACCAATACCGACTGTAGTTAGGGACCTGATAATAAGCAGGATACCCGGCTACGGAACTAGGTTCAAACAAGGGCATACCCGATGCTGGAAAGTATTTTTGTCCTAAAAAACCATGACAAAATTTACGGTAAAAATTAACTGCATCGCTGTCAGGATCTGGAATATTTACGTCAAATAAGGTGATTATTTCTGTCAACAGCTGTAGTGGAGATTTGATTAAGGCACCAATTACTTCGTCAGATGCATTGGTATCATCTTTGTCGTAAAAATGCTCCGACTTGAGAAGTTGTTTGACCACCGGAACTAGCTCAAAATTGTTTTGCCGAAGGGTGGCTGCCATAGGAGTAATAATGTCACTTTCAACTTCATTGTTAATGTTGTCTTTGACAAAAAAGCGGTAAAGACGCCGGCAAATATGTGTAGCTGTCGCTGTTTGATTGAATATAAGGGCGAGAAAGTCGCTAATTTCTCGGACAACATCGCTAACAGAACTTGACCCTATTATCGTACTATTCTGAAAAGGGGCACTGAATGTTTTGTCGTTTAAATCATGCTTGCTGTAGTTTATGTATCCGGTAGGTAGCCCTGTGTCGGCATCCAAAAAGGAACGTGAGTTGTCTGACCGAAGGCCTGTAAGTACTTTAGAGGCTTGAATAATATCTTCTTCAGTGTAATTGGTATAATTGCCCGGAGCAACTTGTGGTCCTTTTCCGATCGTAAATAACTCTAGCAGTTCTCGAGCATAATTTTCGTTGGGGTTGTTTTTGGAATTTGTATTGTTGTCAAGGTATTTCAGCATCAAATTATCGAAGGTTACTTTCAAGGCCAAATCCTGAACGGAACCAAATGCATAATAATCCAACAATTCTAAATAATCATATAATTGTGTGGATTTACCAGTAGTCGAACTGACCGTAAATTGATTGAATAAAAAAAGCATTAATTTATGCTTGATACTTGCCGAGGAAATGCCGTTGTACATCCACACTCCTTTTACATAACTTTTCTTCCTATTGTCAGAAGTAATATTCTGTAGGGGCACATTATCAATCCAGTAAGGAATAGCATCTTGAGGATCTTGAGGCTCGGCTATAGGGTTTGGCACGACAGAAAATAATTGATCGACGGCCGCAGCAACCGACATTGTGGCCAACGTATCAATATCTTGTTTAGAATATCGAAAGCTTGCCCTTCTGAGCAAATGTTTGGATAAACGTAGCCCCAAAACTTGATTTAATGGATTAATAGATGCCATAAATTATGTTTTTACTGATCTTGGATACTATAAATTAGCCTTTTTAGAGCAGAATAAAAATTGAAAAGTAGAATAATTATTTAAAAATAGTGCTTTTGTCGTAGATGTGACGTATATCTTACGTGAACACAATTAATTCACGCACAAATGTGTTAAAAAATAATATAACATTGGTCTCAAGTACGAGTTAACGAGTATTAGACGCACGAATAATCAAAAGGTTTAGTTGCTATAATTTTTTTTTACCTGTCAATTAATTGTTCATTTTAATCGAACAAACAAAATATTCTAACTTTTATTTGTTATCTTGTACTCCTTATTTAATCATTATTAAAACGTTACATTTGCATTATCTTTTACTAAGCACCCTTCTTAGAAAAAAGTTAAATCCATTTTTTTTATTAATTTTTCTAGTGCATTCCCTTTCAGCGCAAGAAGAAATACAATTGCGAGGCAACCTACAAATCATCAACAGTGGAAGCCCTAATCCATCTATCCTAAATCGAACCGACTTTGAGTTTGCCAATATAGGAGGAGGCAGCAAAACCTATACCTTCGTCATTGAAAATATAGGTAATGCACCTTTGATGATTAACAGCATCAATTTGACAGGCGATTTTAGCTTATCAAGCCCTTTAAGCCCTTCGAGTCCTATTCTGCCGGGCAATCAGGCCAATTTCAGTATACAGTTTACCCCCACATTAGTAGGGCTGAGATCTGCAACGGTTAGCATAGACAATTCAGACAGTGATGAAAGCTTGTACACTTTTGCTATACAAGGAATTGGCGTCAATAGCAGTATGAGTAGTTGGGATCCGCTTTTGTACCCTCCTAGTTCTTGTTCTTGGGCTTCTCAGGATAACAATACTATAAATGCCCCTTACGCCTCCTGGAATCTTGCCGTAGCGGATATCGCAACAGGTTCGACAAATACTATTATTTCCTTACAGCCCGATGCCTATGTAGGCAGCTACGATTATGACAATCAGAACGGCAATGAATCTTGCGTGGGACATCAAGTAGCCACCACCCTTAATGCCGATGCTACTCAAAACGGGCTTTCTATTTTAGGATCTTTAAATGGCTGCATGACTCTCATGGATTTAAGTTCAGGGGCAGCAGCGGTTCAATGGGGTAATTTTGACAACATGACCGGTCTAACTATTCGAAATATTCACCTCAAAGGTTGGGGCGGAGCAATAACCATCAACAACTGTTCTAATGTATTGATTGAAGATTGTGTTTTTGAAAATTCGAATAATGTAGCTGCCGAAGTTATAGCGCTCAGCACGAGTCAAAATGTTGTCTTTCGTAGATGTTCATTTTTAGGAAATATAAACCCAGCCGGTCGAGCAGTTCGAATCGACAACTCGGGTACTTCTAGTAATCGAATTTTATTTGATGATTGTAATTTTGGATGCAATAGCAGCAATGCAGAAGGTGCAGCGATGTTGATTGGAGCAGGGTCTTTTGTACAAATTAATGGCGGAGTATTTTCCGGCAATCAAACTACAGCTTCAGGCAAAGGAGGGGCCATTTTTATTGCTGTTGGTGGCGATTTGATAGCACAGGGTAGTAAATTTATTCAAAACGTTGCTAGTTCCTCGATTTCGACCGAAGGAGGAGGCGCTATCTACGTAGATGGGAACAGCAATACCACCGCTACTACAGTACTTCTAGATGCATGCCATTTTTATGAAAACAAAACCAACGGATTCGGTCGTGGTGGCGCCCTTGTTTGCCGCGGTAATTCAAGTGCCGTCAATCAAAGTTACAGCCGTATAGAAAACTGTATTTTCGAACGCAACGGTGCAGACAGAGGCGGGGCAGTATTGGCAATAAATGCACGGGTTGATCTATCTAATTCTATTTTTATTGACAATCAGAACGCAGCATTAAATGGCAATAACAGCAGAGGAGGAGCGCTCTATTACCAAAATTCGGCTGGTAATTACAGCATAAACAACAATACCTTTGCAGGTAATTTATCAAGTTCCGGTCAAATAGGTAGAAATGCTACAGGCTGCGGTACTTGTTTTGTTAGCATAGCGGACAATAACTATAATGGTCAAAGCCATGTCAGCTTAGTCAATACCGGCAGTTCTGTTGGTGCTAATATTAGTTTTAGTAGTCTGGCAAGCGAAGCAGGCAACTACGACTGTTCAAGTGGTTCTTATTGCGCTTTTACTGTTTCAGGGTCTTGTCTTTCTAGTAATTTATCCAATTTTATCTGTAGTCCTAGTCCGGCTAATTCAGCGAATTTAAGTGGACAGGTTTGGGAAGACGCCGAAGGTGATGGAATCCAACAAATTAGTGATTTAGGGATTATTGATGTCTTTGTTTTGTTGTATGACGAATCGGGCTACCTAATCGGTCGAACCACAACTGATGCCAATGGATTTTATCAGTTCAACAATTTACTCCCCGATAATTATCGTGTCGTTTTTATTAATCCCGATATAATGAGGTACCCTTTGGCCAGCCCTGCAAATGCTACCGGAAGCGCCGAAAATACCGATTCAGACCAAGCTTTTTTGACCTATATAAATGGTCAACTTAGAGGAGCAACTAGCCCCTACATTTCCCTAAGTGCAACAAGCGCAGTAACTGACGTAGACCTAGGGCTCACTGATATTTTCTTACCAATACAACTAATTTATTTTAAAGGTTTTAGTACCGGGAATACTCACCAATTAAGTTGGACAACAGCCACAGAACTGAACAACAATTACTTTGCTGTTATGCGATCGGTTGACGGCACTATATGGGAAGAAATTGGACAGCTTGAAGGGAACGGAAATAGTAGCATAGAACAGCACTATAGCTTTGAGGATGAATTCCCTTTGCAAGGGCTTAATTATTATCGTCTTCAACAATATGACATCAACGGTGATTTTAGTTTTTCGAATGTAATTGCAATCGATAACATAGAGTATATTAAGCAATTGTATCCTAATCCCGTAAAAGAAGTATTATACCTTAAATTGCCCCTTGAATCGAATGCTGAATTTTGGATTAGTGATATTCAGGGAAAAACAATATCGACCCTGACAAACCATAGACTAGGGTACATCTTCATTAATGTACAACATTTAGCGGCAGGTGTTTATATTTTGAACGAAAAAAACAAAACGGGGCGTACTCAGCAACTCTTTATAAAAGAATAAAAAAAGGGGGAATACACCTTAGGGTGCTTCCCCCCTTGACTTGTTATTTTAGGCTTCAAATATAATTTCTCCTAAATTATTATTATCCTTTTTCTCCGATCTTAATGTATCAATTGCATCCAATTCTTGAGCAATCAAATCAAAGCGATACATAATTTCATTTTGGTCGTTCAAATAAGCTTCTCCACCCAAATCGGCTAGTGTATCTTTCATTACGCGTTCAACAGTGTCGGCGTCTAATTTTTCTTCTGTGTTACGCTGATTATTTGCTACCTGAGTAAGCTTTTTAAGCGGTATTTCATGAACGTGTTTTTTCCCTTGGTCATAGGTTTGAAAAACAATACGCATTAACCGCTTTCTGATATTCATTTCGTGTTGCTTTTTTTTGAGCGGTCGTACTCTAAACCAACGAAAAGCAGGGATTAAGAAAAATAAAGACGAGTATATCAGCGGAAAGCCTCCTAGAAGAAACGTCCCCCAAAAACCAAGACCGAGGCCCGAGACACCCAAAAAGCCACTCGATATTAAAGTAGAAGAGGCTATTAAATTGAAGGTATTCATTAAGGCGATCCAAAAATTTCTTCCGGATGAGTTCCCTGTTAGTTCGTATTCAGGCTCGTATTCGTCCCAATACCAAACGACAGGTTCCTCCCCACTACGATCTTTGGAACGGGTTAACTGTGAAAAATCCCCATAAAGTGTCCCGTTTTCAGAGACATCTGCTTTGCCATCAAACATAGATAAACATTCGGTCATGAACGTTTCAGCTTCTTCTCGTGTCCATCCTGCCAAAGCCTGTATCTCAGAGGTGCAAACCAATCCTTTTTGTTCTTTCAAAAAAGTGGCAACTTCCTGATTGTTGGCTAAAGGGTCGAGCGTAACCCTAGGCGGGCCAAAAATAAAATCATAAATAGAAGACACGAATCCTTTTTCATCTTTCGGGTCTTTGGGCTTCTTTTTGCTGCCTAAAATTCGGGGCCTTTCACGGTATCGTTGATAGGAATAGCCATAAGCATCGCGGCGATAATAACGGTTGTTATAGCCCATTATTGTATTCCATTCAAAAATAGAGATAAACACCCTCAGCACTACGGCTATTAAATCACCCACGCCGTCACCGTCACGATTGCCTGCAGCGATACCAATGAGCGCCACTAAAAAAATAACGAAATAAAGTATTAAAAATAAGGAGGTAAACAACTTATAGGTTACGGTAAAACCTTTCCATAAAAACTGCATAAAGTCTTTAAGGTATTCAGTCCAAGATTTGGCTTGTCGACGATTTAGTTGAGAACCGAAGTCATAGATTAAATCTCCATTTTCCGTAACTTTGAGTTTACAGTCGTACTTTTCCATCAAATTCTTGACAGCTTCTTCCGTTTCGATAAGGGGCATACCTGTCACTGATACAGCATCTTCTAGTGTAAAATTTTTGCTGTTATTTTGAGCATATTTCTCTAAAACTAAAAGATTGTCTTTAGGATTGTCAAAAGCCATAAAATAGAATTATCATTTGTGAAAAAATATTACCCTGCAGCCCGTCAAAACAAATCGTGCTAAGCTTATAAAAAACCTTTTTTCATCTTAAAAAGTTTCATTTGAGGCTTTAAAAATCAAAAAAATAATTCGATTAAGCAAACATTGAAGCTATATAAACTATACTTTTGTTAGCTAAAGTAGATGTAACTTGTTACATTTGCACTTCGAAAGAATTTGGTTAGGGCCTTGAATAATAAAACACACCCCCTGGCGGACCAAAAATTAATGTAATGAATGATAATGTTCAAATAGCCTTTTTATTGACAATACTTGCCGGTTTATCGACTGGAATAGGGAGTGCTATTGCATTTGTTATCAAAGAGAAAAGTGAAAAATTCCTGACATTTGCCATGGGATTAGCTGCGGGTGTAATGCTTTATCTCTCCTTCATGGAAATGCTACCTCATGCCACGCATGCCGTAACACAACACCACGACCATGCTCATAGCACCTCGTGGGTAACCACAATAGCCTTTTTTTCAGGAATGCTATTAGTTGCTATAATCGAACGATTTATGCCCTCTGGGCATAATCCTCACGAACTAGAAGACAGCTCCGAAAACCCTTCTAATAAGAAACTAATGCGGGTGGGTCTAATGACCGCTGTTGCCTTGGCAATACATAATTTTCCAGAAGGTATTGCAACCTTTGTTTCGGCGCTAGAAGACCCTCAACTAGGGCTTACTATTGCCGTAGCTATTGCGATGCACAATATACCCGAAGGTATCGCTATTTCGATGCCTATCTATCATGCAACAGGCAATCGCAAAAAAGCTTTTTTATATTCTTTTCTATCTGGCCTAGTAGAACCTTTGGGTGCTATTTTGTGTTATTGTTTATTTATTAATTACTTAAACCCTTTTGTGTTGGGTGTTTTATTGGCAGCAGTTGCTGGTATAATGGTCTTTATTTCACTCGACCAATTGCTTCCTGCAGCTAGCAAATACGGCGAACACAAAATGACGACCTTTGGGGTGGTTACCGGTATGTTACTGATGGCTATTAGCTTGGCCTTATTTGTCGGACATCACCATGTGCATTAATCATTTGGTTCATTTTTTTAATTGTCCTTTTTATGAATCTCTCCTCAAAACTACTCGAAGATACAGTAAATGCATTTTCAAGACTTCCTGGCATTGGCAAAAAGACGGCCCTTCGCTTGGCCTTGCACCTACTGCAAACAAATACCGATGAGGTAGCCGACTTCTGTGAGGCCATAATCAAGATGAAAGAAAACATACAGTTTTGTCAACATTGTCACAATATATCCGACGATACAAGTTGTACTATCTGCCTTTCTCCCAAAAGGAATCAATCCATTATTTGTGTTGTAGAAGGCATCAAAGAAATTATGGCTATTGAAAATACCGGACAATTTAATGGCCTTTACCATGTACTTGGAGGTATCATTTCACCCATCGAGGGCATTGGCCCCGAGTCGCTCAATATTGATAGTTTGGTCAGACGCATTGAATCGGGTAGGGTAAAAGAACTCATTATGGCCATAAGCCCTACAATAGAGGGTGATACTACAATTTTTTATATCTCCAAGCAATTACAAGACCAAAATGTAAACATATCGACTATTGCTAGAGGTGTCTCTTTCGGAGGTGATTTGGAATATGCAGATGAATTTACCCTTGGCCGTTCTATAGTTTCTAGGGTAAAATACGACCAATAGCATTTTCTAAATAGGCTGCACATTGCCTTCTCAATATCTAGCTAGAGAAATCCATTTTTATTGTTGATTGGACGGAACATTGCAGCTACTTTTTTCGACTTCAAATTAATACTCCCTTGGCCTAAACTTTGTTCAAAAGGTCTTTTGTCTCCCTCAAAAGCCGAATCCATTTTATAGCTTTTTGATCTATTGAGCCCAAGCTTTAAAATTCTTTTCAAAAAAAAATTAAGCTAGGCCTAAAGGCCTGTTTTGTCCTTCGTTATTTTGGGGCTAAAAGAATGGGTTCAAACCGAAACATCTAGGCATTAGTAAGCGTAGAATCTCCCCTGTTGCTACATTTGATAGTAACTCATATTCGTCAACATTCATAACAATCTATGTTAGTAAAAACTTATGGCAGTGCCGTCGAAGGTATTGCTGCACAAACCATTACCATCGAGGTAAGTGTAGGAGGACAAGTATCGCAAGGCAAACCCGGATACAATTTGGTAGGACTACCCGACAATGCTGTTAAAGAAGGCTATTGGAGAATTGAAACTGCCCTGAAGGAAATTGGTTATAAAATTCCTCGCAAAAAAATCATCATCAACATGGCGCCCGCTGATCTTAAAAAAGAAGGTTCGTATTACGACTTACCGCTTGCTATCGGTATCATGGCCGCGAATAAGCAAATTCCGATTGATAAAACAGCCAAATATATAATGATGGGAGAATTGTCGCTAGACGGTAGCCTTAAACCAATAAAAGGGGCACTACCAATTGCAATTCAAGCTCGCGAAGAAGGCTATGATGGATTTATATTACCCCTTGAAAATGCAAGAGAAGCGGCAATTGTAGATCAACTCAAGGTGTATGGAGTAACGCATCTAAAAGAAGTGATTGATTTTTTTGATGGCAGCTTAGAATTAAATCAAACAGTGGTAGATACCCGAATTGAATTTAGTAATTATCAACAATTATTTAATATCAACTTTTCGGATGTTAAAGGCCAATATAGTATCAAAAGAGCAATGGAAATTGCAGCAGCTGGAGGCCATAATCTAATCCTTATAGGCCCTCCAGGTGCAGGAAAAACGATGTTGGCCAAACGCTTCCCAACCATTCTTCCCCCACTAGAACTCAACGAAGCCCTCGAAACGACCAAAATTCATTCTGTGGTGGGCTTGTTGCCGGCAGGTACGGCCCTTATGAACGAACGCCCCTTTAGAAATCCTCATCACACCATCTCCGATGTGTAAGTCTTTAATGTGTGGGTATTTTACAATTACAAAACTTGATTCTCAGATACACTGAAAATAAACTCCAAAAAGATCGGACAGTCTCACAACGATCCTTATGTTCATGATCAAAAAAAATGAAAAAAGGAGATATTGTATACAACTCAGGTTTGGGAAAAACCAAAACATGGTTAGATCAACACAGAGGTATTGTCACAAAGGTTACTATCGACAATATATATGTGATATGGGATAATACATCTTTTGAAGATGAAATGGGGTATTGGGATGTCATAAAACCAAATACACATCAAATTTTAAAATTCTCTGATGGTATAAATATTTTCACAGGTGGTATATTCAGGGTCATTAAATTAAACGATGGTTTTTATGTTGTTGGTCACGGTCATTGTATACCAGTAAACTCTAAACAAGAGGGATTAGAAAGAATAGAGATACTTAAATCACAGTTTAAAAATCAAATTACCCTACAACAATTAGTCAGGTTAAATCATATATCAATTAAA
>CAJQQM010000025.1 GCA_905480485.1 uncultured Aureispira sp. | reverse complement strand
TAAAAAAAAAAAGACAGTGCATTCTACGTGGGTGCATTAGTAGCAACAGTATCAATTAATTAAGATTATTAAAAATAATTAAAAAAATATTAAAAAATCGAACGCTTCCTTACGACAAGCAAAAAATCAATAAAATTGAATGATAAAGCTGGTTTTGAAAAAACAAATAAAGATTTATTTAAGAACTATTTGAGGAGCCTTAAAGCATTGAGTTTACTAATTTATAAGAAATAAAGTGCCCTAATAACACAAAAAACAGGTAGAATATGTACCTTTGAGGCATCTTAATACTGTTTTCGAAATAAGCAAAAGCATGACTCTTAAAATTGGACTGCTCGGTATCGGTCATTTAGGCAAAATTCACTTGCAATGTTTGTTGCAAATAGATAAATACCAGCTAGTAGGCATCTATGATCCCGATCAAAAAAGCGCCCAAAAAATTAGTGAAAAATACCAACTTAAATTGTTTAAGAGTGCCGCCGACCTCATCGAAGCCGTCGATGTTGTAGATATCGTGACTCCTACAATTAGCCACTTTATGTTAGCACAACAAGTGCTAAAAGCCGGCAAACATTTTTTTATAGAAAAACCCGTCACTCATACGCTAGAAGAAGCAAGAAACTTGCATCAACAATTACAAAATAGACCATTAAAAGTGCAAGTAGGTCATGTAGAACGTTTCAACCCTGCCCTTTTAGCCCTTGAAAACCGTTCTATAAATCCTATGTTTATTGAGGCTCATCGTTTGGCTCAATTTAACCCAAGGGGCAATGATGTGTCGGTCGTCTTAGATTTGATGATTCACGACCTAGACATCATACTTAAGCTGATACCGCATTCGATTCGTTCGGTTCAGGCTAGTGGCGTGGCCATTGTAAATCAAACAGCAGATATTGCCAATGCCCGCTTGGAGTTCGAAAATGGGGCAGTTGTAAATATTACTGCTAGTAGGATTTCAATGAAAAACATGCGTAAACTTCGAGTTTTTCAACCCGACAGCTACCTTAGTCTTGATTTTTTGAACAAACAAACTGAAATTGTCAAAATTCACGATGAACTTCCGACTACAGGTGCAGATAATTATATGGAATTAGATACCATCAAAGGCAAAAAGTACATAGAACTTGAAATGCCTATCATTGCAGAAAATAATGCGATAAAAATGGAATTATCTTCATTTGCTGATAGTATTCTACAAAACAAACCGCCTAAAGTAGGTTTTGAAGATGGCTTGAAAGCTGTAGAATTAGCCTATTGGATTATGGATGAAATAGCGGCTCATCAACAAAGGGTCAATAATTACAATCCTAAAGAAGTATCTCTATAAAAAAGACTAAGCAACCACAATAAATAACTTTTTAACAATAGCCTATGAAACATCTAATTGCACCTTCAATTTTAGCCGCCGATTTTGCCCATATGGGTAGAGACATTAAAATGCTTGATGAAAGTCAGGCAGATTGGATTCACATTGATGTAATGGATGGTCGTTTTGTTCCTAATATTTCCTTTGGGTTTCCGGTGATGAAAGCGATTAAGCCACTCAGCAACAAAGTTATGGATTGTCATTTAATGATTGTAGAACCCGAAAAATACATTCAACAATTTGCCGACTTTGGTGCTGATATCATCACCATACATTATGAGGCTAGTCATCATCTGCATCGTGCTATGCAGGCCCTCAAAGATTGTGGCGTTCAAGCGGGTGTAGCCCTAAATCCTCATACTCCTGTTTCTTTGTTATTTGATATTCTAGAAGAAATTGATTTAGTATGCCTAATGTCTGTCAACCCAGGTTTTGGTGGTCAAAAGTTTATTTATTCTACGCTACAAAAAGTAAGAACACTAAGGGCAGAAATAGACCGTCGAAACCTTTCTACCAAGATAGAGATTGACGGAGGAGTCGGCTTGCACAATGCTGAGGCCCTTTTACAAGCCGGTGCCGATGTTTTGGTGGCAGGCTCAGCTGTCTTTAAAGCAGATGACCCTAAAAAAATGATTGAGTCGCTCAAAAATATTGGTCAACTTAAACAACTCTAAAATCACAATAACTATTCAACAAATGAAAATTGTTTTTATGGGAACGCCAGAATTTGCCGTTCCCTCGCTTAAGATATTAGTCGAAAGCGACTACGATGTAGTTGCTGTCATCACAGCCACCGACAAATGGGGTGGCCGTGGCAACAAAAAACTACTTCAATCAGCCATCAAAAAGTATGCTGAGCAACAGGGCTTGTTGATTATGCAACCTAAAAACTTAAAAGACCCAAACTTTGTGAAAGAATTAGCTGCCTTGAAAGCTGATTTACAAGTGGTAGTTGCCTTTAGAATGTTGCCAGAAATTGTTTGGAATATGCCGCCTAAGGGCACTCTAAATCTGCATGGTTCTTTGTTGCCTGCCTACAGGGGGGCTGCGCCAATCAACCGGGCAGTCATGCAAGGTGAAAAAGAAACAGGCGTTACGACCTTTTTCTTAAAACATGCCATCGATACGGGCGATATGCTATTGCAGGATAAAATTAGCATAGACGATGATGAAACTGCAGGTACTGTTTATAACCGCCTTAAAGAGGTTGGGGCAAAATTACTCCTAAAAAGTGTTGATGCTGTTGCATCAGAAAAGTATACGCTTCAGGTACAAGACAGTTTGAAGGTATCGCATGCCCCCAAGATATATAATGAAGAATGTGGTATTCCATTTTTTAAAAACAGCAAAGATGTCCATAATTTTATTAGAGGGCTAAGTCCGTATCCTACTGCTTGGACTGTGTTGGATGGAGAAAAGTTAAAAATATTTGAAGCAAGCTATAGCCTAGAGGCACACGAATTGGCCTGTGGAACGCTGGTGACAGATGCTAAAAAATATTTGAAAATTGCAACTAAAGACGGCTTTATTTGGGTGAAGGATTTGCAACTAAACAAACGCAAACGCATGACAATTAATAGCTTTCTAAATGGCTACAGTATCCAAAAATTAAGTGTGCCGAGTCTGCTGCCCCTTGATAAATAATTTGTTAAAAAGAATAAAGCGTCCTAGAAATTGGAACCTATTTGTGTGCTAGCTGTTTTATTAATTACTATATTTGTACACAATTACTCCTTTTTTTTGAAAACTATTAACGATGTTAAAAAAAGTAGGCTTTTTATTTTTAATCGTGCTTGTAGCAGTATTGCTACGACCACAGCTTTTTTTTGAAAAAGCAGCTACCGAAACTTTAGCTGACTTTTCTAACAGTTCTAAACTTGAAAACATCAGCCGTGGTGACAATAATACAACCGATTACGCAGAGGGCTACAACAAAGCCGACTTTGGGGCAGCGTTCGAATCCGACGATGAAGACCCTTTTCCCTTAGAAGAATCGACGCCACCTGTTGGTCCTTGGGCAGACTTATTGAAACTTAAGTTTTCTATCAAATTTGATCAAGAGGTAGACGATGTGATTTTCAAACCTCAATTTACGACTAAAATTAAATCCTACGAAAATAAGTACATTGAAGTGGAAGGCTTTATTATACCCTATGAAATTGCTGCAAATGCGATGGGTGATATGCAAGATGATGGGCAGCAATTTATGTTTTCTGCCTTTCCCTTGGCTTCTTGTTTTTTTTGTGGAGAAGCCGGGGCTGAATCGGTTATGGAAGTAAGTCCTAAAAATCCGATTTCCTATACCAAAGAAAAAATAAGAATCCGAGGCAAATTGGAGCTCAATGAAGCTGATTATCTAAAACTACCCTATTTGCTAAAGGATGTAGAGATTATTGAATAATAAGTCCTTTATTCGTAAACCATTTTGTAATAATTAGTGCCTATTCCATTTTCGTTGTAGGCAGCTTGTTGTATCAAACGATTTTGAACGTCGTATTGTTCTATTTGATAGCCGTATAGGTATTCTTTGTTGTAAAAATTAGTTCGTATTTTTTTTGATAAATTATTGATACTATACTGATAGTGCTTTTGAATTGTTTTGGCTGTTTCAAGACCTTGCATTAACGCTCTTTTTTCAGTCAAGACCCTCCCCTTTTTATCATAGCTGTAGTCTACAACTTGGTTAATTTTGCCATTTGGGCTTTGTGATATAATTTGCATGAGCAGCCCCTTGTGATACCTCAAAGAATCTGTTGAAAATAATACTTTATCGATTTTATCTTTATCTTTTGGCAGGTTGTACGAAAGCACTACTTTAAGTCTTTTTTGTTGGTCGTACTGATACTCATAATAAGCGCACCACTGATGATTGCCAAAAGGATCCATACAATCTTTGCAACGCAGGAGACGCCCCGTATCATCGTAACCATATATTATATGGTAACTACTGTTGCGATCGATAACGTAATATCTTATTTTATTTTGATTGGTGAAGGCATAACTGATCGTTGAAGAATCGATTAAATTAATTCCTTTAGCTGTATTATCGTCGGAATAATCGATTTGAATATCATACAATAAATCTTCGGACTGCTGCTGAAACATTTTGTCGCGGACCAGTCGCTGTTGTACAAAAAATTGTACTTGCTGTTTGTTTAGACGGGTAGAATCACCATCAATAGAGGCATAAATAGTTTTGATACGACAATTTTCTTGTAGATGTAGGCTACTGCCTTGCACCGCAAGCCATTGTTTGTAACCATCTTGCGCCAACAAAGGGCTTATCAGACAAAAGCATAGAAAAAAAGTATAGACTATCATAACTGTTCATTAAATAGGAGTATTTGTCTCCAAATGCCCTAAGATTTATTCCTTGAACGTTCCTTTCAAGGGAGGAGTATATTTATCGTATGCTTCAATAATTTGCTTTACCAAACGATGACGAACAACATCTGATGCATTGAGTTTTAGAAGGGCAATCCCTTCAATATCTGATAAAATATCTAAACTCTTTATTAAGCCGGATTGTTGTCTACGCGGCAAGTCTATTTGTGATAAATCGCCCGTAATAATACATTTTGCAGAGGGTCCTAAGCGTGTCAAAAACATCTTTAATTGCGTTTCTGTAGTATTTTGTGCCTCATCGAGAATAATAAAAGCGTGGTCGAGGGTTCGTCCTCTCATAAAGGCTAAGGGCGCTACTTCTATGACCCTACTTTGCATATACTGCGCCAATTTTTCGGGATGTATCATATCATCAAGCGCATCGTATAAAGGCCTTAAATAAGGATCAATTTTGTCTTTGAGGTCGCCCGGTAAATAGCCTAAATTTTCACCGGCCTCAACAGCAGGACGGGTCAAGATAATTCGACTGACAATACCTAGTTTAAGGGCCTTTACAGCCATCGCAACGGCGGTGTATGTTTTGCCTGTACCTGCTGGCCCGATGGCAAATAATATATCATTTTGCTCCGACAAATCGACCATTTTTTTTTGGTTTTTAGTGCGCGGCATTATCGGTTTGCCGTTACGCCCATACACAATAGCATTTTTGGTATCGGTTTTAACCTTAGATGAAAAAGGATTTTCTCCACTGAGTATATCTTTGAAATTGCCTTTAGACAAGCGACCAAACTGTTGAATAGTTTTAAGCATTAATTCAAGTTTTCGCTTGACTTCTTGCACCCTTTTTTTGTCACCATTTATTTTAATCATACCACCACGAGAGGTCAAGGTCACATCGGGATAAGATTTGCGAAGGGCATTAATATTGTGATCATTTTGACCATAAAAAGCGACTAAATCAACATCTTCAAGCAATAAAACAACTTCACTTAAACTCATAGATTAATTTTAGAAATGTAAATCGATTAATAAAGAAAACAAGGTAATGTTTCGATACCTAAAAAGCAATTTTTCTAGGAACAGAAAATTGAAAATTACGCTTAATTTAATATTAGACTAAACAATACAAAAATAATAATTGTTCTATATTTTTTATTAACTTTGTACGATACTTTAGGGGTGTGTTGTCCGCAGCACTGAGAAAGACCCTCAGCACCTGATACAGTTGATACTGTCGTAGGGAAAAGTGAAGCTAATTGCCCGTTTTTCGCGCTGCCTTTCCCCCCTATCATTATCCATTTATACCTATATTATCATGATCATTTGGGTCAATCAACAACCACAAGAGGTAGTTCCCCCTATTAGTCTGCTACAGTTAATGCAACAATTAAACAAAGCAGAACAAAAAGGCATTGCCGTAGCCCTGCATCAAAAAGTAATACCGAAAGAACGATGGGACAGGACCAATTTAAAAGAAGAAGACAAAATAACCATTATTACAGCCACACAAGGTGGGTAAAATCCAAAATAATCAAATCTATATGAAAAAAGAAAATATTCCAAATCAGGATATTATCACACGTGATGCATTTCCTGCCTCCCAAAAGATTTATGTAAAAGGTAGAATACATGATATTCAAGTTCCTATGCGCGAAATTAGTTTAGAGGACACCGTTCATAAACTCACCGGGAATATTGAACAAAACCCTTCCGTAACCGTTTACGACACAAGTGGCCCTTATACAGACCCTTCTGTAACGATTGATATTACCAAAGGAATTGATCGCAGCAGAGAACATTGGATTAAAGAAAGAGGCGACGTACAAGAACTTAAGTCGATTAGTTCTGATTATGGTCTCGAAAGACTACAAGACCAAGGCTTGGATGCCTTGCGTTTTCCAAATTTATTGCACCGACCGCTCGTTGCCAAGAAAGGCAAAAATGTGAGTCAGATGTACTATGCCAAAAAAGGCATCATCACTGCAGAAATGGAATATGTTGCCATTCGCGAAAATCAACGCCGCGAAGAACTCATGCAACAAGGAATCGAAATGGAACAACATCCTGGCGAAAGTTTTGGTGCCAATTTGCCCGAAGGCTTTATTACGCCAGAATTTGTACGCGAAGAGATTGCTGCCGGACGTGCAATCATTCCTTCAAATATCAATCATCCTGAGTTAGAACCTATGATCATAGGGCGCAACTTTTTGGTAAAGATAAATGCTAACATAGGCAACTCTGCCGTTACATCGAGTATCGCAGAAGAAGTAGAAAAAGCCGTTTGGGCCTGTCATTGGGGTGCTGACACCATCATGGATTTATCTACCGGTCAAAATATTCACGAAACACGAGAATGGATTATTCGTAATTCACCTGTGCCGATAGGAACGGTCCCAATTTATCAAGCCCTCGAAAAAGTCAACGGCAAAGCCGAGGATTTAACTTGGGAGATATTTAGAGACACACTGATTGAACAAGCCGAACAGGGCGTTTCTTATTTTACGATACATGCTGGAGTTTTGTTGAGGTATGTTCCGCTTACTGCCGAACGTATAACAGGAATTGTTTCTAGAGGTGGGTCAATAATGGCTAAATGGTGCTTATCACATCATAAAGAAAACTTCCTTTACACACATTTTGAAGATATCTGTGCCATCATGAAAGCCTATGATGTGGCCTTTTCTCTTGGAGATGGCTTACGTCCAGGCTGTTTGGCCGATGCAAACGATGCGGCTCAATTTGCAGAACTTGAAACCTTAGGCGAATTGACTAAGATTGCTTGGAAACACGATGTGCAAGTAATGATTGAAGGACCTGGTCATGTTCCGATGCAAATGATTAAAAAGAACATGGAAAAAGAATTGGAAGATTGTTTTGAAGCTCCCTTTTATACATTAGGGCCCCTTGTTACAGATATTGCACCAGGTTATGATCATATTACATCGGGTATTGGTGCTGCACAAATCGGTTGGTACGGCACAGCCATGCTTTGCTATGTTACGCCCAAAGAACATTTAGGACTTCCAGACAAAAATGATGTTAAAACTGGCGTAATTACCTACAAAATTGCTGCTCATGCTGCCGACTTAGCGAAAGGGCATCCTGGTTCTCAATACCGAGATAATGCCTTGTCGAAAGCCCGCTTTGAGTTTCGATGGAATGACCAATTCAACCTATCCCTTGACCCGGATACTGCACGAGCTTACCACGACGAAACCTTACCTGCCGAAGGCGCTAAAATTGCCCACTTTTGTTCGATGTGCGGCCCTAAGTTTTGTTCGATGAAAATCACGCAAGAAGTACGCGAATATGCTGCCAAACTAAAAGCAGACGAAGCAGATGCACTTCAGAAAGGGATGGAAGAAAAATCGAAAGAATTTAACGATAAAGGAAAGGAGATTTATAGTTAATAATCTTTACAGAATAAATAGAATATAGGTCCTGAATGAACATCATTCAGGGCCTTTTTTATTGCCCCGAATCAGTAATAATCAACTTAGAAGATTAAATGCCTCCATAAAACACAAGTATTTTTTGTCTCTTGTAGTATCAATGAACCACTATCCTATTCAAACAATCTATTTTTTTAACGCTAGCGGTCTTCAGGTTGAATTTAATTAGCCCTACAAAATAAGAGTCACGCACCTGTCTATCGTTCTTTAACTCGTATCGAAGAATAGCTAGCGAACAAATGATTGAGAAAAAACTGTATCTCAAAATATGTTTATTGCAACATTGTTGCATTAATTTAAATATTTCCTATATTGCAACAATGTTGCATTGGCAAGTGATTTATAAACTAAAAAATATATGTATAATGATCACAAAATCAATGGTTATTGAAGCTCAAACTACTTGGGGCAAAGGTGTTGTTCAAATAGGGACTCTAAAAAATTCACCAAAAGAATGTGTCGTTTTCACCAAACAGTTTGTCGAACAACTCTATGCCTTCGAACACAGTACGGTTCTTTTTAAACCCACGAAATGTGCTGTTCAACAATTCAGGCCTAGTGCAGCGGAGGCAATTTCTTATTTTATTGCCGGTGAACAGCGCGCATGTCAAGAAGACAAAGGTTTTGCCTTACAACCCTGGACCAATGTTCGGTTCGAAAACTCAGATTTGATTTTGGAAGACACTCGGGCAATTGCAATGGGCAATTATTATTTTACAGATTTAGATGGACAAGAAGCAAAAGTCGAGTACACATTTGGCTATACTATGGTTGAAGGTCAGTTAAAAATTGATGTGCATCATTCTTCATTCCCTTTTCAAAACAGCTAAAAATGCAAAAACATTTATTTTTTATTTGCCCAACTGATGCACTAGAAGGGCTTATTAATCGAGCGTATAAAGAAGAGAATTATTTTTTATCCTCGCTAGCGAATTCAATTAATTTTAGTGAGGCCGTTTCAGAGACTATAAATGCTTTGATAGAGACTAAATGTATTACCGAAATTTCTTTTGTGTTATCAACAAACAACGCTTTATTCTTAGATGCATTATCTCCTCAAAATTTTAATAGCATCAAAGTTTTGCATCCTTTGTATAAGGCTGTTAATGCTCAAAAAAAAATTGCCCACAAATACTGGAAAAAAGAGCATATTCAGATTCCAATAATGTCTTATTACTTGAATTCAAAAATAGAAGAACTGCAAAGCAAAATTGACCGATGGATAGTGGATAGCATTAAGATAAACTGTAAAATTTACCATCAAACAACGGAAAAATTTAGTACAATCTGCCCAAATTTATTTTACGGCAAAACCCTAAATCTTAATTAATTAAATCTAAAGCAACGATTTTAAAAATTTAAATAAGTGCAAATTTTATGACAAGGTCAAGCAACACTACGGCTTTTGAACATGTTTCAATAGCAGAGGATATTGATATTCTAAATCATATACATCAAACGTCCATCAATCTATCCATATTTGAACGTTCTGTTGAAGCTTCAAAAGAAGAAATTAACTGTTTAATTCAAAAAAACATTCAGTTAAAAGCAAGCGGAAATATAGAGGCGCTAGAAGCTTCTCTACTCGCCGAACTCAAACGTTTAGGACTAATCGAAGGCTACATATCAAAGGATTTTTCAAATTTATTAGGGCGTTTTCAACAACTTACAAAAGCAACTTCATTTAGGGTCTTATTCGCCGTAGTTGAAACGGATATGTGTCGGCGATTTCATACAGATTTTAACTACTTAAGGTTGTTGTGCACCTATGCAGGGCCTGCTACGCTGTGGCTACCTGAGGCAGGGGCCGATCGTCAGGCACATTACGCGGGCGAAGACAACGACAGTATTCTAAAAGACCCTAGCTTGATTCAGCAGGCAAATACTGGCGATGTTTTGGTATTAAAAGGGGGTATGTATCCCAATGCGAAAGCAATTATTCATCGAAGTCCAACTGTTCAGCAACATTCTCAAAAAAGACTATTACTCAGAATCGATATGCAAAAATAAAACAACGAATGATAGCACAAACATTTGAAGCGTGGAAACACTGTATTGAAAAAGACTGCAAGATAGTATTAAGCAAGGAATTTGCTCAAAAACGATTGCTAGTTTATGAACAAAAAGATCATCAAGAAACACAAACATTTATTAGGCTGTATGGGCAGCAACACTTAAACAATATTATAAAATGGCTCAAACAAGTATAAACATTAACAAAAAACTACCGGTAACAGTACTAAGTGGATTTTTAGGCGCGGGTAAAACAACGCTACTCAATCATATTTTGCACAACAAAGAACAGTTAAAAGTGGCGGTAATTGTGAATGATATGAGTGAACTGAATGTAGACGCAAACTTGGTAAAAAGTGAAAATGTATTATCGAGAACAGAAGAAAAACTCGTGGAAATGAGTAACGGCTGTATCTGTTGTACACTTCGCGAAGATTTAATAATCGAAGTTGAACGTTTGGCTAAAGAAAACAAATTTGACTACTTGCTGATAGAAAGTACAGGAATCAGTGAACCGGTCCCTGTTGCACAAACATTTAGCTTTATCGACGAGGAAAACGGAATAGACCTCTCTAAATGGAGTTATATAGACACAATGGTCACCGTAGTCGATGCTTTAAATTTTTTCAAAGATTTTGGAAGTCCAGAAAAGTTGAAAGACAGGGCCTTGACTGATTTAGACGGTGACGAACGTACTATTGTTAATTTATTGACCGACCAAGTTGAATTTGCGAATGTCATAGTTTTGAATAAGGTAGATTTGGTATCGGAAGAACAGCTTGGATTTCTCAAAGCTACCCTGCATCAACTTAATCCTGACGCAAAAGTTATTTGTGCTTCTTTTAGTCAAGTAGCCCCAAAGGAAATTTTAAAGACAGGTTTGTTTTCATTTGAAGAGGCCGAACAAAGTGAACCTTGGAAAGAAGAATTAAATAAAGAAGCGCATACTCCCGAAACAGAAGAATATGGGATAAGTTCTTTTGTGTATCACAACAATCATCCATTTGATCCCGAAAGGTTTTGGGATTATGTACAATACAACTTCCCTAAAAATATAATAAGGAGTAAAGGTCTTTTTTGGATAGCTTCTAGACCATCACAAGCCTTAATTTGGAATCAAGCGGGCGGTTCCCTTCGGGCCGATAGTGCCGGAGTGTGGTGGGCAAGTATGTCGGAAAAAGAACGCATAAATCATCCTGCTTATCTTGAAAATTACGAACATTTAAACGCTAAGTGGGATACTATATTTGGAGATCGAAATAATGAATTAGTGATTATAGGATTTAAATTAGACGCCGAAAAAATTGCTGCCGAACTTGATGCTTGTATTGCCACTGAAACCGAACTTGCCTCGAAAAAATGGGAAAATGGATACAACGACGATTGGCCGGTAGAAAGGGCCTATCCATTAAATGAACTGTCGGAACATTAAAATTAAAAATACATAAAAGTAAAAACGATTGATTGCAGGGCAATCAATCGTTTTTGTATTCAAAAGATATGCGGAATAATTTACTTAGAGCATTTGCATTTGCGCTTTGCGATTGATTTTTCGAACCATACCCAACAAAATACGCCCTTTACCGCCCACCTCAATAAATTGTTCCACCTCATTAGACAACATATTTTGGATGGTTTGAGACCATCTCACCGAACCCGTTAATTGATTAATTAAATTAGTTCTGATCGCATCAATATCGGTAGTTGCTTGGGCCGTTACATTTTGATATATAGGGCAGAATGGTGTTTTAAAATCTGTCGCTTCTATTGCAGCTTGTAATTTTGTTTTGGCAGATTCCATTAGAGGCGAATGAAAAGCCCCGCCGACTGTAAGGGGAATTACGCGGGCACCTTTTTCGCTAAGAGCAGCAGAAGCAGCCTCTATACCTGCGATAGACCCTGAAATTACCAATTGAGAAGGCGTATTGTAGTTGGCGGGAACAACAACGGCATCAACCGATGCGCAAGTCTGTTCAACCAAATCAATATCAGAAGTCATGATTGCTGCCATCGTTCCTTCTGTCTGATCACAGGAGGCCTGCATCGCCAAAGCACGTTGATAAACCAATTGTAGTGCATCTTCAAAAGCCATAGCGCCGTTGGCTACTAATGCCGAAAATTCTCCAAGAGAATGTCCTGCCACAACATCCGGTTGCATATCTTTGTCCATTTTTACTTTGGCGGTAATCACCGAGTGCAGAAAAATAGCCGGTTGCGTAATTTTTGTTTGTCTTAGTTGTTCGGCAGTACCTTCAAACATAACTTTAGTGATATCAAAACCGAGTATTGAATTGGCCTGATCGAACAAAGCTTTGGCTTGGGCATTAGATTCGTACAAATCCTGACCCATACCTTCAAATTGAGCCCCTTGACCGGGGAATAGAAACGCTTTCATATGCAATATTGTAAATGAATAAATTAGATTGCCGCAAAGGTAATTAAAAATTGAAAGATACCAACAGATAGGTATTTAAATAGGATTAAGAACTGCATTTAGGATGCTAACATTTGAGGAAATCATACAATCATTCCTGCAATAGTTGCTGTAAGAAAACAAGCTACCGTACCTCCTATTAATGCTTTGACACCCATAGAGGCTAGTGCAGCGCGTCTCTCGGGCGCAATAGCACCAATTCCGCCTACCTGAATACCAATAGAGGCAAAATTGGCAAAGCCACACAAGGCATAAGTAGCAATAACTTTAGCTTTGTAGCTTATCATGTCAGATACTGCTGGAATATCACCATATGCTACAAATTCATTAATGATTGTTTTTTTGCCTAAAAGTTGGCCTATGATGAGTATATCTTGGCTTGGAGTACCTAATACCCAGGCGATTGGCGACATAATAACACCCAATATATATTCTAAATTGAAGGCCGCAAATCGACCTTCTGTTACTTTGTTGACGTACATATTAAGCGACATACGATGTATATTATCATTGGAATGTACGATGTTTTCAAGTAGTTGTTCGTCTCGATACAAGGCCCAACCTTCAATAGTTACTATCGAATCACTTAATTGTATATTCGACAAGGTATCCTGTCCAAGAACTGCCCATTCTAAGTTGTGGGCTGGGTTTGAGCGCAGCAATGTGTCCACCAAAATAGAATCTCTTTGTTGTTGTACCGTTTGTTCAACAACTTCGTAGACAATACTATCGGCCCCATTAAGGGTAGTCATTACAGATTGATTGACTACTTTTATGGTGGTTTCAAAGTCGATTGGAATTACGGTATTGTACAACAGCGTATCCTGTGCCGGCAAAAAAGTGGCCCCACCAAAAAAGGCCATAGAACCATCGGCTACATTCCATCCTATCCATTCGCCAAAAGTAGCTGTAAAAATAGCATTCAGCATCGCTACCAAGGCTATAAAAACAATAAGCATTGCGCCTACATTCACCGACAACTTGAGTCCGTCTGTTGTACCATTCGAAATAGCCTCTAATAAATTATTGCCAATTTTTTCTTTGGGTATTTCCAAATTCGTATCAATTTGTTCTGTTTCGGGCAGCAGAATTTTGGCAGCTAAAATTGCAGCCGGCGCAGACATAATCGATGCCGTGAGTAAATGTCTTGCAAACTCTTGCTGTGATTGGATATCGTCCCCACCCAAAAAACCAATATAGGCCGCCAACACGCCTCCTGCAATAGTCGCCATACCGCCAACCATCAAACACAGGAGTTCTGATTTGGTCATTTTATTCAAATAAGGTTTAACGACCAAAGGTGCCTCGGTTTGACCGATAAATACATTGGCCGCCGCCGCTAAACTCTCTGCCCCTGATAAGCGCATTACTTTTGTCATCACAAAGGCTAGGGCATATATTACACGCTGTAAAATTCCTAAATAATAAAGAATAGAAGATAATGCTGAAAAAAATAAGATAGTAGGGAGAATCTGAAAAGCGAAAATAAAACCAACCGAACTAGGGTCAAGTAAATCGCCAAAAACAAAAATAGATCCTTCTTTGGTGTAATTTAAAACGGCCACAAAGCCTTTGCCTATCCAATCAAAAAATTGACTAACAAAACTAACTTTTAGGACGGCTAATCCAAATATTATCTGCATGCCCAGGGCAATCATTACTAATTTCCAATCTATCGCTTTTCGATTGGAACTCATCAGATACAAAAATCCAAGTAAAATAGTAATTCCTAAAATGCCTCTAAGTATATCTTCCATGATGTATATTGGGTATAAATTGGCCTATATAAAGCCCCTTTTGTACAAATGTAAAAATTAAAGCAAATATATAAAGATAATATACATTTTGTTTTTAATTTTGCAGTGGTATCTCCAAGCTTTTTTTAACAAATAATTAAACAAAGCATTTTTTGGATTCTTTTGAACATAAACCAAGAATCTATCTCAACTAAATACGCTTATTTTTTTAAAATAATAAAGACATATATATGTTCGCTTTACTATTCTTTTTCGTTTTAACTTTTGCCCCTTTATCAGGGTATTCTCAAAGCAACGAAACGTTGCAACAACAACATCAGGCTTCTAATCAATATATTCAGCAACTACATCCTGGATTACAAGCCATCAACTTAGATTCATTGCAACAACGACAAGCAAGTAGTACCCAAAAATGCAGTACTTGTCCATATCAGCAAAAAAATAAGCAGCAAAATTATGTCTACCATCCTGAAACAGCCGAAAGTCTAGTGGCTAATAATCAAAGAATTGAAGGGCTAATTGCTACAATTGACCCCAATAACAAGGAAGCCAAATTATTGCTCAGCAAATATAAGCAAGCTTTACAACAAAACCTTATCAAACTCAAACGCCTTCATGCGAATGCTCAGATTGCAGCAAAAAAAGCAAGCCAACATTAAACCATCGTTCAATTCTTACTAATGAAAAATTTATACTTCTTATTTTGTTTGCTTTGCCTCGCCATGCTAAGTACTCAAACAGCTTTCGCACAAGCCTCTTCTTGCTCAGATGCTATATTAAGTCCATTTTGTAGTGGTATTGCTCAATATCCTGCCAACTATGATGGTACAGGGTCGGGGTCGGGGCCACAAGCCCCTGTCGGACCGGATTACGGCTGCTTAGGTACACAAGGAAATCCAACCTATTTTTCGCTCACCATTGAACAAAGTGGTTCTATTGACTTTACGCTAGATAATTCTGCTAATGTAGACATTGATTTTATTTTATGGGGCCCTTTTGCCAGCATTGCTGCAGCCAATAATGCTTGTGACTCAATGGGTCAAGGTGGTATATGGGGCAATATAGACACTTGTAGTTACAGTGCTATTGGTCAAGAACCTGTTACGGTCAGTAACGCTATTGCAGGAGAGGTTTATATTCTGATGGTGACCAATTATTCCAATCAAGCAACCAATATTTTTAGTACGAATAATAACGGTTCTGGCAATATAGCCTGCCCTTGTGCAATCCCTTAT
>CAJQQM010000024.1 GCA_905480485.1 uncultured Aureispira sp. | reverse complement strand
TAACCTCTCCCAATTTACAGTACAACTCAGGGATAATAGTGGACGTATTTATGGCCAAAGACAGCTTATAAACCAATTACGAAATGGGCTTTGGCTGTTTTATATCAGCCCTGAAAGCCAAAAATCTCAAAAAGCAGATGTCCAAGGATTTTTATGATAATAAAGGAATGAAATCTGGAAGTTGGACACATCATAATCAAAAACTAGGGGTGCACCTAAAGGCTACTTTTGCCAATAATCTGATGCATGGAGAATGTATTTATTTTGACGATAAAAACTTTATAGTAGCGCGGGGATTAGTCAACAACGGAAAGGTCATGCAAAATGGTCTGTATTTGGCCTTCTACCACAACGGCAATCTACGAGTCAAGGGTATGAACAAGCTCGGAATTACCTTTATATTAAATCCATTTAATCACATTATAAGACAAGGTTTTGCCTGTAGGGGCCACTAGAAAAAATACGATCAATTCAAATAATTGAAAGCGACCTGTGTCTTTGATGAGGTTAAATTGATACAAATGCTAGATGGGAACGGCTATGTGGAACACACGATCAAATACGAATCAAACGGAAGCTTCAGTATGATTCATCCCAACGAAAATCCAAGTCAACACAAATAAAAAATATTTAATAAAACATAAAAATAGTTGTAATTACAAATAAAGTCTATATATTTGTAATTACAACTATTACACTATGCGTATAGAGGATGCCATAAAACAACGAAAGTTTGATAACATTTGGATAAAGGCGCTTGTCAATTTGCATTATACTAGCAATTTTTACAGCGATTTATTACTTGCGATCTTAAAACCCTACCGCATCAATGATCAACATTATAATGTATTGCGCATACTCAAAGGTCAACATCCGCAAGCTGTTTGTCCTGGCTATATCAAGTCGGTCTTACTAAACAAAAGAGGCGACTTGACAAGATTGGTTGACAAACTTTGTCAAAAGGGTTATGTTGCAAGGGCAACAAATCCGACGAACAGAAGAATGGTAGATTTAAATATTACAGAGGCTGGATTACAGTTACTTCAAAATCTACATACAAAAATTGATACCTTTGAACAACTTAAACACAAATTAACTATAGAAGAAGCAAGCTTATTAAATGAATTGCTTGACAAATTGAGAGAATAATTTTTTTAACCATACATTTGTAATTACAACAAATGTACCTACGCCAAAATACTATGAACAAAACAATTGCATTTGCCGGTTCTAATGCCAAAAAATCCATCAACCAACAACTCACCACTTATGTGGCCAATTTATCAAATGAAATAGATTTTTTAGACTTAAGAGATTATGCTGATGTACCTATGTATAACTTCGATGATGAACAATCAAGTGGAATACCTGCTAAGATTCAAGCATTATATACACTGCTTCAATCTTACAAAAATGTGATCATGGCTTCGCCAGAACACAATGGAATGCCGCCTTCTTTTCTAAAAAATATCTTAGACTGGCTATCTAGAGCTGAAGGAGAAAAATTTTTGCAAGGCAAAAAAGTAGTCTTGTTATCTACATCACCCGGAGGATACGGCGGTGCTAACAACCTCAACAACCTAAAGAATATTATACCGTATTGGGGTGCCGAAGTTGTAGCAACGTTCAGTTTGCCAAAGTTCTACGAAAACATAGAAGAAGGACAATTAATCATCAAAAATGCAAACAAAAAACAAGAACTAATGACAGCAATTAGCGCCCTTGAATTTAGTACAACTGAAGTTTAGATTAATGAATAAAAACCGCTATATTGAACCCACAGAAAGTATTTTCTGTGGGTTTTAAATGCACATAAATGAAGAATATAATTATAACAGGTGCCTCAACAGGTATTGGATATGCCACCACAAAAGCTTGTATTAACAAAGGCTATAGAGTGCTTGGGTCCGTTCGTAAACAAAAAGATGCAGATCGATTAAGCACAAAATTTGGTTCGGCTTTTATCCCTCTAATTTTTGATGTTACAGACGAGCAAGCTATCAAAAAAGCTGCCGATAAAGCCAAAGAAATCCTTGGAGGTGAAGCGGTTCATACACTTGTAAACAACGCGGGAATAGCTATAGGAGGACCAATGATGCACGTTCCCTTAAGCGACCTTCGTAGGCAGTTAGAGGTAAACGTTATAGGTCTTGTTGCCACTACTCAGGCTTTTCTACCATTACTAGGCGCTCATAAGGATTATCCGCATACTCCCGGCAGGATCATCAACATAAGTTCGGTGGCCGGCAAATTAACCAACCCATTTATGGGCCCCTATTGTGCCAGTAAACATGCGGTAGAGGCCATATCTGATGCTCTCAGGATCGAATTACAACTATATGGCATTGATGTGGTTGTGGTTGGTCCGGGCGTTGTCAAAACACCTATTTGGTCCAAAGCCGATGATTTTGACTTGAGCAAATACGAGCAAACAGATTTTGCAGCCGCGGGTGCTCGTGTCAAAAAATTCATGCTCAAACTCAGCAATATTGGTTTTGAACAAGAAGACTTTGGTCAAATGATGCTTAAAATCATCGAAACAAAACAGGCAAAAGCTCGATATCCTTTGGTACATGGTAAATTTAAAAATTGGACCCTGCCTCGAATGATTCCAACCCGCACTCTCAACAGAATTATTGGCAAAAAACTAGGCTTTTTAAAATAATCAAAAAAAATACCTACATTTGGTTTTTTAAACGGCCGTAAACATTCTACTATGTCGACTCGTCTTAGTGTCAACGTCAACAAGATAGCACTTATTCGCAATGCTAGAGGCAGCAATTTTCCTGACTTGAGCAAAATATGTAAAGATATTGAATCTTATGGTGCCGAAGGAATAACCGTACACCCTAGGCCTGACGAACGACATATTACTTATGCTGATATCCCCGTTCTCAAGTCATTGAGTCAAACCGAATTTAATATTGAGGGCAATCCCCACGAACGAAAATTTATGGACTTGGTGTTGGACAACTGCCCGCATCAATGTACTTTAGTACCCGACGCTGCCAATGCACTTACCTCCGATAGCGGATGGGATACCATTAAACATGCAGCCTTTTTAACGGACACAATCGCCGAATTGCAATCAAAAAATATTCGGGTCTCTATTTTTTGTGACCCCAATTTTAAAATGATCGAAGGTGCTAAGAAAGTCGGTGCCGACCGCATCGAATTTTATACAGGCCCCTATGCCGACAACTACCACAACAATAGAGCTAAAGCGGTCAAACCTTATGCTGAAGCAGCAATAATAGCGCAGCAAAATGATCTTGGTATTAATGCAGGCCACGATCTTAACTTAGATAATCTACGCTACTTCGCTCAAGAAGTACCGCATTTGATGGAGGTTTCGATAGGTCACGCATTGGTCGTAGACGCCTTGTATTATGGGCTTCAGAATACGGTTCAAATGTACCTTCATCAGCTCCGCTAAGTTTAAAAAGTATTGATACCTCTAGATTTCAAAACTCCTTTAAAAAGCTTGCAAAACAGATTCAACTATCTGCCACCTCCTGAGGCTATAAATAAACAGCTCTTAGGGCATTCTATCCTAAATTGAAATTCAACTTCTAGTTTTAATAGAGTACTTAATGTTTCATAAACTTGAGCAATAAACCCCTAATCAATGAAAACCTACTCAATTACATACTTAATACAGTGAGATTAACAATTAATTTTAGGTTTGTAAGTATAGATTCCTTAATTTTACGCCGCCAAAAGAATGGTGTATTTAATACGCTGACAAAGTAAACGAATCTATTAAAATTATTGAATGATGAAAAAACTTCTACTTATTAGTTGCGCTCTTTCCCTTTGTTTTTTAGCAAATGATTTAACTGGACAAAACATAACCTTTCAGCTTGACGGAGACCGACTTTATCTAAACGAAAATACAGATTGTTCTGGTGGTCCTGATGCTCGCTGGCGACTTCGTGCAAGGACACAGTATACTGGTTATTCTTACTGGAACCGCGATGCTGATGATATTTCTGGTGGTTGGCATAATTACACTAATTTTTCTTGGATTAACAATACTTCTGTACCTAATAACGCTGTTTTATCTGTAGATTTAGATGCATGGGAAGAAGACCCTGCCACCTGTGACAATCCCTGTTTTTTCTGTACAAACGGTGGCCCTGACGACGGAGACTGTTTTGGATATGGTAATATAGCCAATCGAAATATTACTAGTTATGCTCCTTGCCAATGGCATTATTTTGAAGATTTTAGAAATTGTACAGATGATGGCGTCACAATCAATTGGGGCGTTCGATACTCTTTTTATTACACCTATGATGACTTATTACCTGGTTCAATTGCAGGTGGTGGAAATTATTTCGGGTGCGACAACCCTCCTGCAATGACAAATACTGCATCGGCTACAACTTGGTCTACATATCAGTGGCAACAAAGCATAGATGGAGGTATCAATTGGACAAATATTGTGGGTCAAACCGGTACAACATATGACCCACCTGCGCTTAGTTCAACAACTCTATTCAGAAGAAGATCAAGTGATTGTTCAGGAAGAATACGATACACTAATACGATAACCTATACGATAATAGATAATGGAGACCCCAATATTTTTGGTTCCAACGTCTGGAATGTTTATGGTTATAACGGTAGAAACCGTGACAATCTGGCACTATTAAATTATGCAGGTTATTATATAGACAACAATCTTAGTGTCAATACTAGTCTACAATGGCCTACTAATTTAGCCCCCTCTTCAGCACCGTTATACACTGGATGTAACGTAGGTAAAGATATCCATACCTTTGTACACAAGCGACAAGGATTTCCATGCGGTATTTACCAACTAAACATAAATAATCATGATGATGAAGTTTCAGTTTATGTAGATGGTGTGCAGGTTTTTGTATACAATGGCTGTTGTGTGAATCACGGCACCGTATGGTCAGGATATTTGGGGTCTACTACTACTGTTGAAATTAGGGTAGCCGAAGGTGGTGGTGGATCGGTATTGGATATGACTTTAACTGACTTAACTACATCGCTTGCGGCAGGAACGGTTAATGGCAATCAATCTGTCTGTTCGGGAACAAGTCCTAGTACCTTGGGTTCTACTGCTACGGCAAGTGGAGGGACAGTATCAGCGGTGAGTCCAATCTATCAATGGCAAAAAAGTACTAGCAATTGCTCATCGGGCTTTTCTAACATTACTGGGGCAAATGCACTGACACACAATCCTACTAGCCCAAGCATAACCACTTACTATAGAAGAAGCGTAACCGATGCCTGTGGTGATATAAGTTATACTAATTGTGTTGTTATTTCGGTCAACAGCAACTCAACATCGCCGACAATAGCTGCCGTCGCTGGCAAACAATGTCCTAATACAAACATGACCTTAAGCGCTTCCGGAGGTACTATCGGAACAGGTTCGAACATAGAATGGTATAGTGGGCCTAATGGTAGCGGTACATTACTTGGAACGGGTGCTAGTTTATTGGTTAGTCCCTCTACTACTACCACTTACTATGCAAGAAGAACAGGTCTTTGCAACACGTCTGCTGACGACACAGAAACCGTTAATATCCGTAATTATTCCTACAGCCCTGTTGGCCTGAGTAGTTCGGTAGGCTATTGTACCGACAACCTTGGATGGAATCACTTCTACAACAGCAGCGATGAAATTATTGTATCGGTAGAAGGAGATTTGTCAGGTGCCTCTTCAACACCTGTTGCTAAAATTACCAACAATGGTAGTTATTATCAAGCAACGGTAGGCGCCGTAGGTGCTTGTAACTCGGGCCTAAATCCTGGTGAAGAATTTTTCGAACTACCCAGAAGCTGGAATATCGAATTTAATGGCACCTTAAACCCTCCCTATACCGTTCGATATTACTTCCCGGCCTCTGAACAAACAACGTTGATTAATGCAGCAAATAATCACATAGCTACGAATCCTAGTTGTATGTACATCTACAAATACAGTGTACCCAACGGATTTTATTGGTTTAAAAATATTGGAACTGATTATGTAGCGCCTACATTTGACGAACCGACACATTTAATCGCTACTAACAACAGTATAAATGGTATAAACTATGCCGAAATCAGCGGTATCACTAGCTTTTCGGGAGGTTCAGGAGCGATTGCACTAAGTCCTGACCCATCTTTGCCCGTAGAATACCTATCCTTTGATGGTGTCAATCTAGGTAAAGAAAATCATTTGAATTGGTTAACGGCCTCCGAAACCAATAATGCTTTTTATGAAGTAGAGAAAATGCACGAAAATCAAATTCAATTTTCGAAAATTGGGCGGGTAGAAGCTGCGGGTACAGTTACAAGCACTCAACAATATAAATTTGTTGATACCCAACCTACGGCAGGAATTAATTACTACAGACTTAAGCAAGTCGACCAAGATGGCAGTTATAGTTATTCATCAGTCATTGCAATTGAAAGTAGTGTTGTCATTGGTCAAGCGACTATTTTTCCTAACCCAACGAAAGGAATCGTGAACTATCAATATGAAAGCACTGAAAATGATAAGTTTCAAATTAGCATAAGCAATGTTTTGGGCAAAATACTATTTACCTCAAATTATACTATATTGAAAGGGATTAATAACATAGCCTTAGATATGACCGATTATCCAAGTGGAATGTATCATGTTCGTATTATTCAACAAAAGAACAACAGGCAAACAACGCACAAAGTCATTAAATCTGAGCCATAAATAGCTAGATTACTGATGGATTTTTTCAAAGCAGGCAAAGGTTATTCCTTTGCTTGCTTTTTTAATTAAATATGAAATAACTCATAGAAAGGAAATCAATAAATAGAAACAATCACCAAATTTTCTTAGCTTTGTGCCAAAATTAAAATATATCATTTTTTCACTACATGAAAACTAAGATTATGAAAGAAGTATATATCGTATCAGTGGCTAGAACGCCTATTGGTAATTTGGGTGGCGTTTTGTCTACAGTACCTGCTATTGACCTAGGAAAAACAGCTATCAGTGCTGCCGTTGAACGTGCAGGAATTGAAGCAAAAGAAGTTGGTGAGGTATTCATGGGCTGTGTCTTGACTGCAAATACAGGACAAGCACCTGCCAAACAAGCAGCATTGGCTGCTGGAATTCCTAATACAGTCCCTTGTACAACGATCAATAAGGTTTGTTCATCGGGTATGAAAGCTATGATGCTAGGTGCTTCTGCTATTATGCTAGGTAGTCAAGATGTTGTAGTTGCTGGTGGAATGGAAAATATGTCAATGGCACCACATTATTTGCCGGCAGGACGTACAGGATTGCGTTATGGAAATGGACAAGTAGTGGATGCTATCGTTAGAGACGGCTTACAAGACCCGTACAATGGTGATATGATGGGAAGTTGCGGAGAAGTTTGTGCAGAAGGCAAAGATATAAATAAAGAACAGCAAGACGCTTATGCTTTTGCTTCTTACGAGAGGGCTCGTGCAGCCTACAAAAACGGATGGTTTGATGCCGAAATCGTACCTGTATCTGTACCTCAACGCCGAAAAGACCCTATCCTAGTTAGCCAAGACGAAGAAGTAAATAATGGCCGTATTACGGATATTGCAAGTGTGCAAAAAGGAAGAGCGGTTTTCAAAAAAGGAGGAACTGTTACTGCGATTAATGCTTCAAAAATAAATGATGGTGCTGCGGCAGTTGTCATGATGAGTAAAGAAAAAATGGAAAGCCTAGGACTAAAACCAATCGCCAAAATAACAGGTTTTGCCGATGCTGCACAAGAACCCTTGTGGTTTACAACAGCCCCTGCCCTAGCTATGCCTAAAGCTGCAGCCTTAGCCGGCAAAAAAGTTCAGGATTTTGATTTATACGAAATCAATGAAGCTTTTTCGGTAGTGGCCTTAGCGAATATGAAAGAATTAGATTTGGCACACGACAAAGTAAATGTAATGGGTGGTGCCGTTGCAATGGGACACCCGATTGGTGTATCAGGTTGTAGAATCATGATTACGCTTTTGTCGGCGCTTAAAAACAAAGGCGGAAAAACAGGTTTGGCAGGTATTTGCAATGGCGGAGGCGGTGCCTCAGCTATGGCTGTTGAACTCGTTTAAACTATTTATTTAAATACAATAATAGATATTAAAGGTCGATGGTTGCTTGGGCGACTATCGACCTTTGTCATTCCATAATTTAAGGTTTGAAGTAGGGAACCCTGCAAATTTGAAGCGCCGACTTAAGGATTAAAAGCTAATCTAAATCCACTGAATTTATATTTATAATCTGGATAATAACTATACCGGAAAGTCGTTCTGCTGCCATCTGCTTTGAAGTGCCAAGACCCCCCTTTGAGGATGCGCAAAGGTACTCCTTTGGCACCTTTCGGGTCCTTCAAAGGGCTCTTTTGATAATAATCTGCAGCATATCCATCACTGCACCATTCCCAAACATTACCCGACATATCATAAAGACCCAATTCGTTTGCTTTTTTGAGGGCAACAGGATGTGTGCCATAATCAGGGTCTTTAATGCCTTTTTTGTAAGAATTATTGTCGAACCAGGATACCTCAGCAAGTTGATTACTCCCTGCATACTGATAACCTTTTGTCTTGAGACCTCCTCGTGCGGCAAATTCCCATTCAGCTTCGGTAGGAAGTCGGTATTGTATCCCCGTACTTTGATTTAGTTTTTTGAGAAAGATTTCGATGTCGTGAAAACTGACATTTTCAACAGGGCATTGAGGACAATCTTTAAAATAACTTGGATTGCTGCCCATCACAGTGGACCACTCTTCCTGTGTAACTTCATGTTTGCAAATATAAAAATCGGAAAGTATAACCTGATGGACTGGAAGTTCGTTCTCAGGACAATTGCTTTCAAATTGACCACTACAACCCATCTGAAAGGAACCTCCTTTGACATAAACCATTCCTCCAATCGCATGTGATTCTAAGTTAGATTGGATGGCATCAAATTTCGGGAGATAGACCTTTAGTAGTTGTTGGTTTTTGTTCGTAACACTCACCGTTTTATTCTCAACAACCTCGGAATTATAGCTATACTTAAAACTCAAATTATTTTCTCCTCGAGGCAAAGCAACTTCATTGATAAAATTCCCTTTTAGTTGTCCCCAATTTTTATTATTCAATACTAAGTAGCAATCTTCTGAGGGTTGAATCAACCAAACCGCAAGCCCCTTTGGTTGAAATTCGGGTGGACGAACAGCTACTTTTTGTTGAGCAATGAGCCATTGAAAGCTGCATAAGAACAGGAATATGAACGACAAACGCATAGCTTTATAATTTTTAGGTGTGGAATTGAGGTAGTAGTAATATAACAAATTAAAGTCCAGTTATTCAAATTAATTATAAGTAATTGAAAACAGCTACTTATATCTAAAAAATACATATTGAGAATGATTCTTATATTTTATAAATTGAACAAGACTGGGAGATTTTGAAAAAAGGAGTAGAAATTGATTAGTTTGCTTTGTTTTATTTTGTTATATTGGTAACGATTTAATTTAGGTCAATTAAGGCCTTGGGCGAGAAAATCAGCTTATTAGTCTAAGTTTGTTGTCGAATTCGACTTCTTTATTGATATTTAAGTATTAATTCTTTTGTAGAAGATCATTTATTCATAACTCTAATTTTAAAATTCAAATATGGCCGCAGATACAAATACTGATAATCAGTCTAAAAACGGGTTTATGCGTTTATTTTTCAGTTCCTGCTTAGGCACAATCGCCGGCATTTCTCTTATCGTTGGTATTGTTGTTTTCTATGGGATTCAGGCCTCTAAAAGTAGCGCTGAAACCATAAAACCGAATTCAGTTCTTAAGCTTCAGTTTAATAAATCAATTCCGGAACTTACCAACAACGTTGCGCAAAGCCCTTACGACATTCAAAGTGTTGTATCCGAAAGTATCGGCCTAAGAGAAACGTGTCAATTAATTGCCAAGGCCAAAGAAGACGATAATATCAAAGGTATTTATCTAGACATGAGCTCAGTTCCTTTGGGTTGGGCTAGCTCAAAAGTGCTTCGTCAGCAATTAAACGACTTCAAGTCTTCTGACAAGTTTATTTTGTCTTATGCAACTATGTACAGCCAAAAAAGCTACTATTTAGCCTCTGTAGCCTCACAACTTTACCTACATCCCGAAGGCGGTTTTTCTTTTACAGGTTTTTCTGCTCAAATGATGTACTTTAAAGGCTTGATGGATAAATTAGGCGTTACTGCACAGATTTTTTATGCCGGTAAGTTCAAATCTGCCACCGAACCATTCAGACGCAAGAACATGACGCCTGAAAATAGAGAACAAGTATCTAAATATATGAGTGGGATGTACGACCTCTACCTAGAAGATTTAGCTGCATCGAGAGATATCTCAGCGGCAGAACTTTTTAGAATCGCCAACAATGCACTCATCCGAAATTCGGAAGATGCAGTATCCTACAAAATGGTTGACGCCACAAAATACAAAGACGAAATCATTGATGAACTGAGAGATAAATTAGGCACAGACGAAGATGATGAAATGGAAATGGTTAGCCTTAGCAAATACTATTCTGTCCAAAAAAGTGAGTTAAACAAATCAAGTGACAACGAAAAGATAGCGGTTGTTTATGCTGAGGGATCTATTGTAGACGGCAAAGGTGAATCTGGTTCTATTGGTGGAGACAAATACGCAGCTATTATTCGTAAAATTCGCAAAGATGACAAAGTTAAGGCGATTGTTATGCGGGTTAACTCGGGTGGTGGTTCGGCTTTAGCTTCAGACATTATCTGGAGAGAATTAGAAAAAGCCAAAGAACAAGGAATCAAAATAGTTACCTCTATGGGTGACGTAGCGGCCTCCGGAGGCTATTACATAGCCTCTAATTCGGAAGAAATATTTGCCGAAAACAATACAATTACGGGTTCTATTGGCGTTTTTGGTATGATACCTAATACGCGTGGCTTGTATGAAGAACATCTAGGTCTGACCATGGATACTGTCAAAATTGGCAAATTCAGTTTGATGTCGGGTATGGGTATGTTTTATGAGTTCAATGAAGAAGAAAGCGCGATTATTCAAAGTGGTGTCGATGAAGTGTATACCACCTTCAAAAAACGAGTTAGCGACGGACGCGGCAAAAGCATGGAAGAAGTAGATGAAATTGCTCAAGGACGTGTTTGGCTAGGTAATACTGCTTTAGAAATTGGCTTAGTGGATAAGATTGGTGGTTTAGAAGATGCTATTGGTTCGGTAGCTTCTCTAGCCAACCTTGAAGAAGATAATTACCAATTGGTACACTATCCCAAAACCAAAAGTTTTGAAGAAAAAATCATGGCCCTATTGGGCGATAATACGGGTGATAAAAATGCCAAAACTAAAGTTTTAGAAGATATATCAGGGGGTTTGATGCATGCTCAAACAAGTACAGTTCCTGAATTCTACCAAGTAATGCAGCAATTGAAGACAATAAAGCAAATGAAAGGTATACAAATGCGCTTGCCCTATGCTATTGAGATTCATTAATACAAATATGAATGTCAAAAAAAGAAAAAACAGCTCCAAAAGAGCTGTTTTTTCTTTTTTATCGTATTTTGTTGCTTAATATTTACGAATAATTAGACAAAAAAAGTATGCAAGCTGATAATTCATCCAATATAGATCTTCTAAGGCACGAACGATTCAAGCGCGAAATTCCGCTTGCTATGCGCATCATCGCACAAGCTATTTCCATCCTTTTTCATCCACTGTTTATTTTAAGTTATGCCTACCTTTTATTAGCTATTTTCAATCCTTTTTTGTTTGGGGAAGCCAAAACCTCCAGAATTTTTTCCATGACCAGTCAATTTGGAAAAGGCTTATGGTTTATTAATATTTTACTTTTTAGCTGCATTATACCCTTTTTTGGCCTTGTTTTAATGCGACTATTAGGCATGGTTCAATCAATAGCACTTCACACACAAGACGAACGAAAAATACCCTATGTTATGGCGGGTATTTTCTATATGGCAATGGTGGCACAAAACAGCAGTAATACAAGTTTGCCCTTAGAAATAAAGATATTTGCACTTGGTGCTACGATTGCTTTATTCGTAGCCTTTTTCATTAATCTTTTTACCAAAATCAGTATACACACCGTAGGGATGGGTGGCTTTCTTGCCATGATTATCATTGTTATTGGTAAAGGGTATCAAGGAGGAGAATTCTTATTTATCTTTGGGATACTATCCTGTGGGCTAGTAGGAACTGCTCGCCTGATTTTGGGTGCACATAATAGTTCCGATATTTATGGTGGCTACGTGGTAGGATTCTTTGCCCAATTTATTGCCCTTCAATATTTATTTGCATAATTAGATTAGCTTTGCCACCGAAGCAGGCAAAAATATAGAGGCATCTCCCCCGCCTTTAATAATTTCTCTGACAACAGTCGATGAGTAACAACTGTAGCGGGCATCCGCCATTAAAAAGACGGTCTCTAAATCATCTCCAATCGTTGCATTCAAATTTGCAATCGTGTTTTCGTAGCTAAAATCTATCGAATTTCGCAAGCCTCTCAACAAAAAACCTGCTCCTTTTTCTTGGCAATAAAAGGCTGTTAGCTGCGTGTAAGTATCTACCTCTACTTTTTCATAAGGTTGGAAGGTAGCCCTCAGAAAATTTAGGCGCGTAGATTGATCGAAAAAATATCTTTTCTCAGAATTCACCCCCATGGCCACTATTATTTTATCAAACAATGGAAGTGCCCTTTCTACAATATCTACATGTCCTTTGGTAATTGGGTCGAAAGAACCCGGGAAAACAGCTATTCTCATATTTTGTCCTTTATTTGAAATACAATATAGTTATTAGAAAAATTTAACAGGAACAAATATCTAATTATTTCGCAAGAACATCCTCCAAATAAAGTGTAGCCCGTTTGTTACAGGTCCAACCTACGTTTATTGTTTCAATATCTTCACGTTTTGCTGCTACTTTTAGCAAACAACATGCTACCCCACGGCTGTGTTTTGAATGTTTGGCATTGACTATAAGCCATTTCAAATCAGCATTAATTTTGATAGGTAGACTTGCCGTTTCAAAGGCAATCGTTTGAGCGAAAATAATTTTTTTATAAAAATACCCTTTATCTGAAGGTTTTCTTTCTGCTTTTAATCGTTGAATCAATTGAATTGCACTGTTATTTTTAAAACGTAAAGACATACTCAGTGTATCCAATTCATTATTGCCTATAGAACCATAGCCATCTTTTACATTTAATTTCCAAGTAGATGGAACATCAACCTCAACAACCATAATCAAGCGGTTTTTACGCATTAGTTTCCCAGTTGTTTTGACGTTTATTGCAACTTCAGATTGTTCTCCCAAGACTTGTGCTTCCAAAACTGTAACAAAGATGGATAAAAAAACTACAGAGCAATTAATAAAGTATCTATACCAAAGCACAACCTTTATTGTTTGATTAATTTACCCATTAAACTTGTTTTTCCATTGTTGAGGTGCATAAAATAAACAGCTTTAGGTAAATCAGATAAATTTATTTCCAAATGAGTAGTAAAAAAGCTATTCATTTGTTTGACTATTTTGCCGAATGCATCTACTATTATAATCGTACAGTTCCCGATAGGTAGACTTGTTTTTATTTGAACAGTGTTCGTAAATGGATTGGGAAAAATACCTAAAGAAGCAGCAGGAGAAACTTGTTTGATATTGCTCGTCAAATCAGGTCGAATAATCTGAAGCGCTTTGTACAAATTAATACGCCCGTAACCAACCATATTGTTGGGAAACACCAATTGGTCGGTAGTGCCACAGGTATCATTGCGATACGTATAAATTGTATCAGCAGTTTGTTCCAAAAGATTTTCGAGCGAGTCAACTTGTCCGGCTAGAGATGGCTTTGCACTGATGAGTAAAGCTACTGCACCGGCCACATGTGGACCTGCCATTGATGTCCCCGAATAATTGGCATAACTGTTACCCGGCACACAAGAACGTACATTGACTCCAGGGGCTGTAACATTGGGTTTCATTCTAAAACTACTATCAATACTCACCCATCCGCGGCTGCTAAAATTGGCTAAAGTATCAAGTATATCCGATGCCCCGACCGAAAAGCTCGCTTCAAAAATAGAGGCTGGATTACGAATAGAATTACATCCTGACCAACCGTCATTGCCAGCAGAAACAGCAATAAAAGTTCCGGCATTTTTAAGATTTTCAATAGCTAATTGCATCATATAAAAATTGCTAGGATTGCAGCCTTCAGAAGGAGGACAGCCCCAAGAATTAGCAATTACGTGGGGCGCCATGCTAGTATTAGCTTGTAAGCCATTGCTATCTGTAGGCGCCAAAAACCATTCAAAACACTCGATATAGGTCGTTGGTGTTCCAAAACCATTTTCCATGTTTCGACAGCCTATCCAATCAGCCTCAGGGGCAACACCAATTTGATTACCTTGTCCATCATCGCCAACAATAGTTCCCATAGTATGTGTTCCATGCGAACCGTCATCACAGGGATACTTGACATCATAGCCACATGAATTGAATGTATCGTTACTTAGCTGCCCATGAATGGCATCGTGCCAATGGTAATTATGATCGCCGTTATCGCCTCTGTATTGTGTTTGAATGGCAGGATGATACCATTCATAACCAGTATCTTGACCTCCGACCACGACACCAGCACCCTTAATGTTGTTGGCCCATAGCAAATCCGCTTTTATCCGACTAATCCCCCACTCAATTCCATTGGCTGATTTTGTTGTCGCAGATGGCAAAATTGGGCTTGGCAACTTATTTTCGATGATTGGATTCGGAGCAATGCATAAGACCTCTGAACGTTTGGCCAAATGTTCCATCAAATCAGCATTGGACTTTACCCAAATACCGTTGACCATAAAAAAAGGGCGATAATGAGGGGTCTGTTGTTTAATTATTTGTAATAAAGCGCCTTGACTATTGCTTGCCGTCTCAATTAATAAACGGTATACCGCTGCGGCCTTTTCTTCCTTTGTCTTTTTTAATTTGGCGGAGGCTGTATTCGCCTGATCCTTCAGAAGCACAAAATACTCAAACTGTTTAGCAGCTGACTGCTGTTCCCATACTGATGCGTCAATTTTAGACTCCCAAGTGTATTGAGCATCTAAACAATAAAAACGGAGCACTAAACAAATTAATAAGTGGTACTTCATCCTAAAATATTTAAAATTATCCAATCAAAAAAATCAATTCCCAAAACAAGGAATATATCACAAAAATCAAGCCCTTTACCTAAGTTTTAAGCTGCAGGACACTGTCTTTGCAGCATTAAGGATAAAATAGCTTACTAAGAGGAAATCTCCTCTACGATAATCGATAATATATTAATAATTATTCAATTACAATGTCTGAGCTTGGTCATAAACAAAAAAAGAGGTTGCCTCTATAGACAACCTCTTCAAATTATGAAGAAGGACATTTTATAGACCTTGATCTTTTCGTATTTTATTTAAGGCAGAACCAGATTTCACCCATTCGATTTGAGCATCGTTGTACGTATGCGCCACCTCAAATGAAGCTTCTGTTCCATCGGCATGATGTAAAACAACCGTTAAATTCTGATCTTCAGCAAAGCTGTCAAAACCAAGAATGTCAACCCTATCATCTTGTCTTACTTTATCATAATCTGAAGGATTTACAAAGGTAAGGGCAAGCATCCCTTGTTTCTTGAGATTGGTTTGATGAATACGGGCAAAAGACTTGACTATAACAGCTTTAACCCCTAAAAACCGAGGTTCCATAGCCGCATGTTCTCTAGAAGATCCCTCCCCTAAATTATCCTCACCAAATACAACGGTACCTATACCTGCCTCTTGATATTTCAAAGCAGATTCGGGCACAGGCATATAATTTGGCTGAGCACTGTCGACATAGTTGGCGACTGTATTTGTTTGTTCATTAAAATAATTAACTGCTCCTATATAACAGTTTTGTGAAATATTTTCTAAGTGTCCACGGTACTTTAACCAAGGGCCAGCCATCGATATATGATCGGTAGTACACTTGCCTTTGGCTTTGATTAGCAAACGCATGCCTTTCAAGGCCTGCTGATTCATAGGAACAAAAGGCGTTAGCAACTGTAAACGCTTAGAACTAGGGTTGACCGCTACATTCACACCCGAACCATCTTTGGCAGGTGCAACATAGCCGGCGTCTTTAACATCAAAGCCTTTTGTAGGAAGCTCATCACCGGTTGGTGGATCTAATTTTACAGCTTCTCCATGCTCATTAATAAGCGTATCGGTTAATGGATTGAATTTCATGTCGCCCGCAATTGTCATCGCTGTGACCAATTCGGGGGAGGCTACAAAAGCCATGGTGTTTGGATTTCCATCAGCACGTTTGGCAAAATTTCTGTTGAAGGAGTGAATTATAGCATTTTTTTCTTGCTTTTCAGCACCAACGCGTGCCCACATACCAATACAAGGGCCACATGCATTGGCTAAAACCATCGCACCAATATTTTCTAGAGTATCTAATAAGCCATCTCTTTCGGCAGTAAAACGCACCAGTTCAGAGCCAGGAGTTATGGTAAATTCAGCCTTTGCTTTCAAACCTTTAGCTTTAGCCTGTTTGGCAATAGATGCAGCTCTCATCAAATCTTCATAAGAAGAGTTGGTGCAGGAACCAATCAAACCAACGGATAATTTGGTGGGAAAATCATTTTCTTCTACTGCTTTAGCAAAAGTAGAAATAGGCCAAGCACGATCGGGCGTAAAGGGACCATTCAAATGTGGTTCTAATTCCGAAAGATTGATTTCGATTACTTGATCAAAATATTGTTGTGGATTGGCATAGACTTCATCGTCACCAGTTAGATGTTCTTTGACCGACTCAGCCAAGGCGGCTACATCTGCACGGTCAGTGGCTTCAAGATAACGTTTCATAGATCCATCGTAGCCAAAAGTAGAGGTGGTAGCCCCTATCTCGGCACCCATATTACAGATTGTCCCTTTTCCAGTACAGGACATATTTATCGCACCTTCTCCGAAGTATTCAACGATATAGCCGGTACCTCCTTTGGCTCCTAAAATTCCTGCTACCTTTAAGATTACATCCTTGGGGGAAGTCCATCCATTTAATTTTCCAGTCAATTTAACGCCAATTAATTGGGGCATTTTCAATTCCCATGGCAATCCAGCCATCACATCAACAGCATCTGCACCACCTATTCCGATAGCTACCATACCCAATCCACCTGCATTAACTGTATGCGAATCGGTACCAATCATCATACCACCCGGAAATGCATAATTCTCCAAAACAATTTGGTGAATAATGCCTGCGCCAGGTTTCCAGAAACCTACGCCGTATTTATCGGATACAGAACGCAAAAAATCATAGACTTCTGAGTTTGAATCCTTGGCTATTTCAAGGTCGGCATCAGCGCCCACTTTAGCTTGTATAAGGTGATCACAGTGCACGGTAGACGGAACTGCTACTTTATCTTTACCCGCCATCATAAACTGCAACAAAGCCATCTGTGCCGTAGCATCTTGCATGGCAACACGGTCGGGAGAAAAGAAAACATAGTCTTCTCCTCTTTCAAAATTTTGAACAGGCGAAGCAGCATTTAGGTGAGAGAATAATATTTTTTCGGAAAGGGATAGTGGTTTTTGAAGCGTTTCACGAGCCTTCTGAATCTTTGCCGGTAGGGACTCATAATGCTTTTTGATCATATCAATGTCAAATGCCATAATTATATCGATGATTTAAGATTATAGAATTGGATTGTTTTATTGTTTAATAGGGCGAATTTACGTTTTTTTTGCAACAATTCATATTGCAAATGTCAATAAGAATAAAATATTTTAGACAATACAAGCATTATGGCTAAATTAAATACTTTATTATTTCAATTAGAAGCTGATAAAGTTATTTATCTAAGTCTAATAATATTCGTTCTTCTGTCTAAATCAAAGAAAAAGCAATCCTAAGTCTTTATTGCTTAAACTTTTATGTTTTTTTTGATAAAAAACGCCTTTGAGCTATGCTTTTTGTCATTTTTCCTACATGATTTATCAAAATAGTCCTATTGCTGCGTAATATTATTTGTCTAAATAAACAAAACGCCGAATAAATTGGTATATTTATAGTGTCAAAACAAAACACCCACCTTTCAATTACCCTAATTTTTTGTTTTAACAAGATCGAAGGTTTTTTTATGGCTAAAGCCTAACAAAAATGCCGGTTAACCAAACTATACCCTCCCTACAAACTGATTGGTTAATTGTAGTCTTACTTGCTTGATTTTCGATTAAGTGCATGTCGGCTACCTCTACTTGTTATCTAATGAAAAAATATCTACTGTTTATTTTTATTTTGGTTTTACAGTATCAATTAAACGCCCAAAATCGATATTGGGTAGCCAACAGCTTGGCGAATTGGTCGTCTAACAATTGGTCAAACAGCCCTACAGGGAATCCCGACGGTCTTGGTGCACCCACCGCCACTCAAAGGGCCGTATTTAATAACAATCACCTCGGAACCTGTCGACTTGATCAGCTAGTCACCATCGAATCCATCAGTATCGATGCCTCCTTTGTAGGGACTATCGACTTCAATAGCTTTTCGATGAATATTGTTGGCAGCAATGATAATTATTTCTACAATGGATCGTTGATTGATGCAAGTAACAACAGTCAATTAAACATCAACAGTAGCGGAAGACTTTTTTGCAGTAATGTAGAGATTTCAATTCCGATGGATGTGATTTGTGGCAACCTATACTTGAATGGCAGTACCTATAACAAAGCCTGTACCTTCAATAAAACGGGTCCGGGCAATGATTTTGGAAATGGAGGAAATATATTTAATGACTATTTGACCTTGATAAATTCTGGTAGCGGCTACCTCGTTTTGGGCGGTAATCAAGCGGATATATACAACCAAGACATTTCGGTCAGCAACAGTGGGACAAACTTGATTCATTTGGCTTATAATTCTACCGGCAATCTATTCAATGGGAATATCATTCTCTCATCTACCAACGGACAAGGGATTCGGTTTGGACAAGGAACTGCCCTTAATGATGCTTCTTTAGCAGCCAACAAAACTATTTTTATAGGGGCCGACGGTTTTAGTGCCGGTAATCTTGAAATACAAAATTTTCTGCAATCTAGTCAACAGCCGCTTGCTATTAGCCTAAGTGGTACTGCCTATTTGTACTTAGAAAATGGAACCGTTTTTAATGGCAGATTAAATTTGGAAGCACCTCAAATATTTTGTTCAGGAGTACAATTTAATGCTCCAGTAAGCTTAAATAAGACAGGTGCGGGCAACAACTACTCAAGTGGTAATAATACATTTAATGATACGACAGAATTGATTAATTCGGGAACGGGCCTGTTTGCCTTTGGAAATGTAAATGCAGATATTTTTAATGCGCCCTTAACCCTAATAAACCAAGGCAACAACCACTTATTCCTTGCTTATAATAGTTTGGGAAATCAAATCAATGACAAGCTGACGATTATCAACCAAGCAAATAGCACCAACAACAATATATACCTTGCTTATGGTAGCAATAGTCAATTAAACATCGTTGGCAAAACCACGGTTATTAATCAAGGAAACGCAGCCAACAACAGTTTGTACTTAGGCTTATTTGGTTCTATTGTATTCAACGACGACTTAAGTTTAGACAACAGCGGAACAGGCAACAACTCTGCTATTTATTTGAATGATAGAACCAATAGTATCAATAATTATTTAGGTAATATTAGTATTAGTTCGACAACGGGTCAGGGAATTCGTTTTGGTCAAAACGGCGGAATAGGTAGGCTTGCAGTCGCCAAAAACATTAATATTGGTGCGGCGGGATTTACGGCAGGTATGCTTCGCCTACAAAATTTTACGCAATTGGGGACTACAAACCACAGTTTTAACATGAGCGCTAACAGCTATTTTTATGGTTCTAATAACCATTGGAATGGTGATTTTAGTGTTACAGCACCTAGATTATACAGTGCCTCATCTTATTACGGCGCTCAATTATACCTCGAAAAAACAGGAGCCACCAATGATTATTCTGCAGGTGGTAATACTGTTTTAGGTTCTGCTACCCTAATACACGCTGGCTCCAACAATTTACTCTTTGGCAATACATTAGCCGACACCTTTATGCAAAATGTATCCATCGTCAATCGCGGCATAGGAACGGTCTATATTGGCAATAATAACAATGGCCATTTTATCGGAGGCCACTTAGATATCATTCAATCTAGTACTGGTACCTCTAATTCTATTCAATTAGCGAATAGTTCCAATTGCTTTATAAGAGTGGTAGGCAACACTACGGTACAAAATAATGGTTCTGGCACCAACAATCATATTTATTTGGGCAATAATGGTTCGATACTTTTTGAGGGTAGCCTTCGCCTAAGTAATATCGGTAGTAGTACAAATGGAGCTATCTACCTCAATCACGGTGCTACGAGCAACAATAATTATGCGGATTCTATTATATTGACTTCAACCAACGGAGGTGGTATACGATTTGGACAAAATGGTGGTTCAGGCACACTTGCCATCAACCAAAAAATATCAGTCGGTGCAGCTGGATATAATTCGGGGAATTTAACATTTAGAAATTTTTCTCAATTAGGTACAAATTTGCACCATCTTTTACTAAGCGGGACCGCCTACTTGTACATGCGTTCCTCTAGTTGGGAAGCTGATATAGACTTTACTGCCCCTAGAGTTTACAGCTGGGATTGCACCTTTGGGGGCAATTTAAAATTGACAAAAACAGGCGCATCTAACGATTATTGTCCTGGTGGAAACAGCATATCAGGCAATACAGAACTGACCAATAGCGGGACTGCTTTTTGGGTCATGGGTAATGGCAATGCCGATATTTTCAGGGGTAATCTAGTGATAAATAATACGGGAACAAGCAGTACCTATGTTGCCAACAATGGCAGTGGACATCGCATTGATGGAAATTTAACCATCAACCAATTAGGCACCGCTAATTCTAATGTAATGTTGGCATCTAGCAGTAATGCGAACTTAACCGTAGCGGGAATAACCGAAGCGATTAATAATGGAAGTGCCACTAATAACATCTATTTGAGCAATTCGGGATCGATACTATTCAATGATAAAGTAATTTTGAAAAATATCGGAGCGGGTACTAACTCGAGAATATATCTAAATTCGAGAACCGGTAGTTTGAATACCTACAACGAAGATATCGAACTGCACGCTAGCAACGGTCAGGGTATTCGTTTTGGCGAAAGTGGTGGTGCGGCAGTCTTAGCTGCTAACAAAACAATTAGTGTAGGTCTCGGTGGTTTTAGTTCCGGAACTTTATTCCTCCGTAACTTTAGCCAAACAGGCGCTACAGCACAGCAATTAACGCTTACAGGTTCGGCTTATCTGTACCTTAGAGATGCGGATTGGGGCGGTTCAGTAACCTTTACTGCCCCTAGGGTTTATACTAATGGAAGTAGCTATCGGGGTACCTGCCTTTTGCACAAAACAGGTAGCGGCGGTGATACTTCACCTGGAGGCAATCAATTTAGACAAAATACAGAAATCCGCAACAGTGGTAGTGGCAGTTTCATAATGGGTAATGGCAACGCTGATATTTTTGAAGCAAATCTTGATTTATACAATACAGGAAGCTCAAATTTATACCTTGCCAATAGTGGATTAGGGCATGTAGTTCAAGGAAACTTAAATGTATTTCAAACAGCTTCCGGTATTAATTCGAGTCTATATATCAGCAATCGTAATGGAACACAACTTGATTGTCAAGGATTAACGCAGATAATAAATAATGGCAGCGGTTCTAACAATCGGATTTATCTGGGTAATGGAGGGTCTATCATTTTTGACCGTAGCTTAGACCTCCTCAATATAGGTACGGGTAACAATTCAGGCATATATTTAAATCAGAGTATCAATAGTTTTAATCGTTACAACGATAATATTCAATTAACTTCTACAGGTGGTCAGGGTATTCGTTTTGGCGATAACGGCGGGAGTGCTATTTTGGCCGCCAACAAAACTTTAAATATTAGCCCTACTGGATTTACCACAGGAAGACTCGTTTTTCGCAATTTTACTCAATTGGGTAATACTGCTCAGAATTTATTATTAAGCGGCAGTGGATATTTGTATCTTCGTAATGCCTATTGGGGAGGAGATATTTATTTTAGCAGCCCTAGATTTTATACAGCCGACTCTCGTTTCTTAGGCCTTTCTTATATCGAAAAAACCGGTCCAGATAATGATTATTCTCCTGGAGGAAATTATTTTTTGTCGGATGCCAACATCATTCATTCGGGAGATAATGCGATGATTATGGGCAATGGAAAGGCTGATACTTTCCAAACAAATTTAGAGGTGATAAACAATGGAACGGGTTCTTTTTATTTAGCCAACCAAGGCCCTAATCATTTTATTGGGGGCAATCTCAACCTATCCCATTTGGTCAACGCCGATAACGATATTTTGGTCCTCGCTAACAATACATTAAGTTCTTTACGTATCGATGGAAACACCAATCTAATCAACAATACTTCTAGCAATTCGAATCGCGTTTACCTGGGCAATTATGGGGATATTATTTTTAATGGTCAGCTACGACTACATAACTTAGGCAGCGGCATCAATAGTGGTATATACCTTAATAACAGGACAACAAGTAATAATAGTTTTAACGAAAACATTCAATTGGAATGTATCTCAGGAACCGGCATTCGTTTTGGTGATGCGGGTGGGCAAGCAAGCTTAGCAGCGGGCAAAACAATCTCTATTTTCAATAATTTTAGTGCAGGCCAATTATTATTCAGAAACTTTACACAAACAGGTAATCAAGCACAACAAATTCAATTATCGAACACTGCAACCTTTTATAATTATGATGCAGATTGGGGAGGAAATGTACAGTTTGAGGGGCCTCGACTCTATACAAGAGGAACACAATATAGAGGTACAGCCCGTCTTATCAAAAGTAGTATCAGCAATGATTATTCGAATGGTAATAATGTATTTAACGAATCCTGTGAACTGATCAATACGGGCAACGGATTGTTTGCGATGGGCAATAACAATCCCGATATTTTTGAAAAAGAGGCGGTATTTAGAAACCAAGGACAATACCGTATGTATATAGCACACAACAGTAGCGGAAATCAATTTAAGGATAAGGTGTTTTTTTATAACAGTGCATCTGATGCTAGCAATAACGACTGCCAACTCAATTGCGGAACCAATTCAACCGCAGTTTTTTCCGATTCAGTCTTTTTAATCAATCAATCTACAGGCTATAATAGTTTAAATATTTGCAATTACGGGCAAGCAGATTTTTTGGGCCCTCTAAGTATTCTCAATCACGGCACGCACAACAGCAATTTTGTACATCTTAACAGGGCCAATAGTGGTTCTAATTTTTATGCGGACATTATTGTTGAATCAAGTACGGGCAATGGTATTTACTTTGGACAAGGTGGGGGCAGTTCTACCCTAGCGACAAACCGACGCATTTTAATTGGTCCTTTAGGGTATAGCCAAGGCAATTTATACCTCCGCAATTTCACGCAATTAGGCACTACTGCACAAAGTTTAAGCCTTAGCGGTACAAGTATATTAAGCCATTACAACAATAACTGGAATGCCGCAGTACAGTTTACGGCACCCCGACAGCTACTCCGTTCAACACTCTTTAATGCCAGTGCTTATTTAGAAAAAAGTGGCGGCAGCAACGATTATTCCTATGGTGGATGTATTTTTAATAGCAGCACGACCATTGTCAATAGCAGTAACAATCAAATGGTTTTAGACAATAATTCGCCGAATGATTTTAACGCAGCTGTTAGCTTTAATCAACGTAGCAACGGACGGCTTTATCCTAATTACAACCAAGCCTGCACCTTTGCATCCGATATCAACATTGATTTCCCCGTAGGCCAATCTGTATTATTTGGTGTCAACAACAATGCAGCTGTTATATTAGATGGAACGCAGCCTCAATCTATCAATGACCTAGCTAATTCAGAAAACCCCGTCTTCAGGAACCTTTACGTCAACCAATCAGCAGGGGGTTCTGTACAATTAAACACGGTTAGTGCAATATCCAATGAACTCCAATTAAATCAAGGAATTATTTTCAACAGTACGAACACCCTGCTGCGCATACTTGATAATGCTTTTATAAGTTCAGTTTCAGATATATCCTATGTAAATGGCCCTGTCGAAAAAATAGGCAATGATGCTTTTACTTTTCCCGTAGGCAAAAACAACCGCTATCGTCCCTGTGGAATCAGTGCGCCTAACAGCACAGTCGCTGCCTTCAGGGCTGAATATTTCCAGAACAATCCCGACCCTTTATACAATACCAATTTAAAAGACCTTAGTATAGATTTTGTTAGTAATTGTGAATATTGGATGATGGACAGAACTGCTGCTGCTAGTAGTGTAAGAGTTACTTTAAGTTGGAATGATTTCACTTCTTGCGGCCTCAAACAACTCGCTTTGACGCAGGTAGTGCGTTGGGATGGAAACCTGTGGCGAGACCACGGCAACGCTAATCCAACAACTTCAACGGTCTCTTCGGCTACGGCAATCAATAATTTTAGTCCATTTACCCTATCGGTCATCGACCCGGGCTTGCCGGTCGATTGGTTACAATTTGATGTAGTTAGAGGCTTAGAAGACTCTGTTCTGATTGATTGGGCGACCGCTAGCGAAACCAATAACCTTGGCTTTGAATTGCAGCGGATGTTAGACACTGAAAGTAGCTTTTCTAGTATTGCATGGGTGGACGGACAAGGCAGCAGTACGAACATTAACTATTATCGCCACATCGACGCAAATGCGCATCAAGGCATCAGCTATTACCGCTTAAAACAGCTTGATATAGATGGTACTTTTAGCTTCTCTGAAACCAAAGCCTTGGCTGGGTTATCATCTGACATTGTTTTTGATGCTACTATTTTTCCCAATCCGGTTCAAGACATTATTACGATTAAAACAAACAATCTTTCCATAGATAGCGAAACCCTACGGATACGCATCATGGCGGTTGATGGCCGAGAAATCTGGTCAACTTGGGTGCCCTCCAAAAAATTTCATAGTTACCAGTTTGATTATGTTCAAAACTTGGCTTCTGGCGTCTATTTGATTCAGTTGAGCAATGAAAGAGGTGATTCTAAAAGCTTTAGGTTTACGAAAACTAACTAAAATAGGTTTTGTCCTAGCTCGCGAAAACGATCCGAGTAGCTTGGTAGCTGAAGCTGTTCTGCAATTTCTATTAATTGCTCAAAAATAGAAGCGGCACCTACCCAACTTGCTTTGTCCAATCCTTCTATGTCCCATTGATACAACATACGATTCAGTACTGTTTGTAATTCAAAATAGTTTTCGTTGCTGCTAGTTGTCAGTATTAGATGTCCAAAATTGACTAAGCTGTAGGCTACCCCTGGAGAAGACCATCCAAAATGCTGATAAGAGAGTTGTAGCGCATGCCGCACATAAGAAAAAGCCGCTAATAGGTTTTGTTCTTCAAAAGATTTTTGTGATAAATGATTTAATTCAAACACACGATGCTGCGCTGACTCTGTCGGGATTAGATCTTCGTTAGAACCTGTTTTGTCGATTTCGAAGCCACAGCTTAGTTGAACTCCGGGATGGCTCAGTGCAGGAATGTTTCGATTAAATTGCCAATGATTATCTGTAGCAATTGATCTAATATGATCGGCAAGGGCAATTCTGTCATCTAAAGGATAGATCAGAAGCGTGTCTTGATTGGTCATTATCCCCTCTTTTTCTAATTCAATTAGTTGATGCATCAAAGCTGGCAAATGCTTTAGCGGAGGACTTTCATAAATGGATAGTTTAGCCGTTGAATTATTAATTGCCGCTACGAATCGCATCGCCTTGGCATCATGTTGATAAGGAATATCTAAGCGAACCCAAGAAATTAAAGACATATTGATATAGTTAATCGGTGCACATTATAAATAGTGCTAAGTTAAAACCCTAATTCTATATATCATTATTCTTTAAAAACTTTGTGCACCTGATGTTTACTTTTGATTAGGTAAATCCCTGTTTCAAGGGTGCTTAAATCCAAACGAATTTTGTGATCCGACTGCTCCAAAACCGGGACTTTATGGCTAAGATCTTGTCCTAATAAACTAAAAATTCTACAGACTTCTAAAGCATCATTATTTGCTTTAAGGGTTAATTCACCTTTGCTTGGATTAGGATAAATAGTGACTGCATGGTAAGCATCGTAGATAAATTCTACTGCAATACTATGAGAATAATGAACCGTTCCATCAAAATCCGTTTGGCGTAAACGGTAATAAGATATCCCCGGATAAGGCGCATCGTCATAGACCTGATAAGAACGATTGATAAAGGAATTACCGTAGCCTTCTACCCTATGTATAGATTCCCAATTTAGTGCATCGATAGAACGTTCGACTATAAAATAATCGTTGTTTGTTTCGGTAGCGGTTGCCCAATTTAAAGCAACTTGATTATAAATAGCCTTTGCCTCAAAATCGAGTAATTCTACAGGTAAATCGACATCAAAAAAACCAACGGTAATAAAACGGGTACTGTTGATAGGAATATGACTTGAATTAATTCCAGAAACAATGATGGACCCTAAACTAAAGCTTAGGCCGTCGGCGGGCCCGAGTACAGTAGCATTGCTAAAATCACCATCATCGTCAATGAGTAAGCAAACAACGGATAGGTCGATAGGGCCTGAAATATCCCATTTAATCTCAATACTGTAGGTATCGTTAAAATTACTATTTGTTAGCTTCCATTCTCGTTCAATTCTGTCTAGAACAAAGGGAGGCATTTCGGCTTTTGCAGCCGTAGTTGAAGACAAGCGCTTTCGGTCGCTTCCTATTAAAACAAAGGAATTGTCGGCAATAATAGACCCCGTATTAGATACATTATCTATCGCCAAAACATCGACAAAAAGGCGAATAGAATCATCCGAACTTTGTGATTGTTTTTGCAACAAGGCCTGTGCATCGTCGCGTCCTATTCCTATTACTTCATTGTGGTAGGCTGGAAAAAGAGAAGCATCCCACAAAACACTTCCATCGGAAGACAAATAATCTCCTGCGTTAGCGGGGCCTGCATTACTCAAGGTGATGCCATATTTGATCCCCAAATAGGATTCGATTTTGATATTCTGATTGGCATCAACAGCTCCTGTATAAGCTATAAATTCAGCTACTCTCGAATTAAATGGATTTCCACCTGTGCTTTTTCCTAAATAAAAAGGAGCGTTTGTTCCAGTAAAAGGACTGGCTGAATTATCGCTAGCGATATTGAAACCGTCTCTGCGAATTGCTTGAGTTGTACCAGGCAAACTAATACCTGAATTGGTCGAATATAAGCTGGACCACAAATAGGGAGTATTGATTGAACTGTTCCAATTAACAGACAGCCTATGGTTTCCAAAAGCATCTCCGGCATCCCAATAGAAATTATTATCCACCCAAGGAATATGCATGGAAATACGTCTAGGGTTGCAGACTTCTTCAAAGAAAAAAGAAGCACTGATGGCATCGCTAATAACCACCGAATAGATATTCAAGTCGTTGTAAGTGCTGTTTCCAAGAATACCAGAAGGGTCTAAAAAGAAATCGTCTATTCCATCAAAGTCAATAACTGGATTGTAATTGATATTATCAACTATATTATTTTTAAATAAGGGCCTAAAACCAGCATTTGCTTGGGCAAAATCGTTAAGATTGGTAGATCGATCCATCCAATTAGCCACCGTACAACCGTCTAGGTTACATGCAGGCCCATCATTGGCCTTTAGCCAAAGTTGTAAATCGCCGGTAACGGCACCTGGAGCAATATCGGTTTTTTTGCTCAGGCTAAAAAACTGCCCATCGGTAAAATCAACATTGTCAAAAAAGATAGTATCTCCGTTAATGGAACTTGCAGGATAAGCAACCGCCCCTGCAGCAAAAACAGCATCTGAGTCGGTATGCAATGCATATCGACTCGCATCGTTGGTATTGGGCAAAATAATAGCCACACGCACATTGCCAGGGTTGCCTGTTACAGCGACTTTCCATGTTCGTGCCAAGCGACGTTCATATCCTGGAACTACGTCTGAAAGAGACAAAACAGGCGCAGCGTTATCATTTCCCCACACCACATATTCTTGGTTGTTAGCAAAGCTTCCAAGCTTTTCTACCATGACCATTGCATCAGGATTCACACTCATCGATTGTTGTTGATTTAAAGCCGTCGCATCATCTCTTCCAATACTGGCAATATCGTTTTGATAAAGCGGGTCAGCAGGCCAAATAACTGACGATGCGCTACTTAAGTAACTAATTGATGAAGTAGTACTACCTAGAGTGATACCATATTTAATGGCTAAATACGATTGTATCTGCGTCAATTCGACATCAGAGATAGAGGCGGCATCGTAAAGTATCACTTCCGCAATTTCACCTTGATAAAATAGATTATTTCTTCCTCCATCAAAAGTCACTGCTTCTGAACCATCACCAATAAAGCCAAAACGAGTAGCAGCCTTACCAATTGGTACACCTGTTGCAATTCGGTCGGCAGAAAAATCGAGCAAACCATCTACATAGAGTTTGGTATCCTCAACAACACTGTTGTCGTATATAGCAACGCCAAGGTGCGGCGTATTATCGTTAAGGACAGTTGTAGCTGTATTATCAATAATAGCACCGGCATTGTAAGATAAGGCTAGTCGGCCATTTCCATGTAGGTAGAAATTGAAAAAATCTGATCGGTCATAATCTAAAAAAGACCAGTTACTATTGAAATTGGCTGCAGTGAAATCTGTTTTGAAAACGACAAAAGTAGCCAAACCATCAAATGCATTGACGGTATTATAGTTCAAATCAGAGATTGGCAAAAAATCGTTGTTTCCATCAAATTCAAGGCTTGGATTGAAATTGATTTGGTTGGATATTCTAGATGGTTGAGAGGCGACTGCATTCTGAATAATATCGTATTGATTGCCAGAAAAATCAAGCCAAGACCCTACATTTCCTTCGGTAATTCCAGCATCTGCTCGATACCACAAAGCTAAATCGGCAGCGACATTTCCGGGTGCAAAATCTTTTTGAGCCAGGCTAAAGAATTGTCCATCCGACAAAGAAACGTTGTTAAATGTTATGGTATCACCCTCTATAGAAGAAGCTTGAATTGCCGTAGCAGCAGCAGCAAAAACAGCATCAGCATCTGTCAGTAAAGCATAATGATATAAATTGCCAGAATTGGGCAAGATAAATTGTAGTGTAAGAAGTCCAGGATTACCTGTCAAATCAACTTTCCAACTTCGTTCCAATCGACTAGAATATTCAGGGGCTACATCTGTTGAAGTAAATGAAGTAGCAGCGTTATTACTTCCCCAAAGAACAGCATCCAAGTCGTTGTTAAAACCAAGACTTTTGTTCATTACAACAATACTACCTGCAGCTTCACTTTTTGATTTTAGTTGTTGAAGTGCTGACATATCATCTCTTGCTAAGCCTGCAATATGATGTTGATAAGAGGGGTCAGCGGCCCAAATACTTGCGCTAACAGAATTAAGATAGCTGACAGGGCTGCTTGGATTGCCCAGCGTGATCCCATACTTTATGGCTAAATAAGATTGAATTCGATTGATTTCGTTATCGGATAAAGTTCCTGTATCGTAATAAAGTAACTCAGCAATTTCTCCATCGTAATAGATTCCATTTCTTGTACCGTCAAAATTAAGGGCTTCTGAACCGTCTCCAACAAATCCGAACCTTGCCGTGTTGCTACCGATTGTGATCCCTGTAGGCTTGCGGTCTGCCGAAAAGTCGAGTAATCCATCGGTATAAAGTTTAGTATCCTCTATTATTGCATTGTTGTAACTCGCTACACCAATATGAGGCCGCCCATCGTTCAACCCTATTGTAGTAGATGTATTGTCGCTTATGCCATTGGCGTTGAAAGAAAAACCAATTCCTCCGTTCCCGTGCAAATAAACATTAAAATACTCGGAGCGATCGTAATCTAAGAACGCCCAATTATTGTTATAATTAGCAGCGTTGTATGCTGTTTTAAAGACAACAAAACTTACCATACCATCAAGAACATTGGTTCCGTTGTAGGACAAGCCAGAAATCGGCAAATAATCAGAAGCACCATCAAACACGACTGAGGGATTGTAGTTGATGCCTTGACTAAGGCAAGTAGGTTGTTCTAGGATGGCGCCCTGATTGAGATCAAATCCGTTCGGCGACTGATCTGCCCAAGCATTCACCGCACCCAAGGCTACCCCATTATTTGCTTTGTACCAAAGTTGGAGGTTAGAGGGCACGTTACCCGGTGACTGAGCATAAACATTTGGAATAAAACGGAAAGTATAAAAGAGTACAACTAATAGGCTCGTTAATTTCATTATAGTCGAATGAATATGTGAAAAATCGATGGTTTAGGGCCTTGATTAGTCTTACAAATATACGAAAAAAAACAGTGTCTTTATAATAATTAATATAATATAACTGTAATTATTAATACGGTTATGCCCGGAGACAAAATGATAATTTCGGGCCATTTCGCTTAACGGGAAACGGGTTTCAAACCAATCTCTGCTGCCTTTTGAAGCATGAAATCAAAGGCTTCTTGGTAGTCATTTTGAATATCACCGTCTAATATAGCCTCCCGAATACTGTTTTTGATTTGGCCAACTTCTTTGCAGGGGCTTAAGCCAAAAGTTTGCATAATTAATCCCCCTGTTATAGGAGGTTCCCAATTGCGCAAACGATCTTTTTCTTCTATTTCTGTAATCTTTTGTTTAAGCAAGTCTAAACTACGGGCATATTTATCGAGCTTCCATTGAAATTTAGAGGTAGAATCAGCCCCACAAAAAATAATTAAGTCATCGATGTCCTGCCCTGCTTCAAAAACTAAACGACGCACTGCAGAATCGGTAATTTGTTCTTTAGTGAGGACCACAGGACGCTGATGCAAGGCCACCAATTTTTGAACATATTTCATTTCCTTTCCCATTGGAAGTTTCATCCTACGAAAAAACTTAGGAACGAATCGAGCCCCTAATGCTTCATGCCCGTGGAAGGTCCACCCTTGCCCTTTAATATACTTTTTGCAGAGTGGTTTGGCAATATCGTGCAAAACAGCCACCCACCTTAACCAAATATTATCACTTTTGCTGGCAACATTATCCAACACTTGTATCGTGTGATAAAAATTATCTTTATGCCCTTGCCCATTGACAAAATCAATACCTTGCATTTTATGTAAAGCCGGGAATATGAGCTCTAAAAGACCCGTATCAAACAATATTTTATAGCCTATAGAGGGCTTGGCAGAAGCCATAATTTTTTGTAATTCTGTAGTGATTCGCTCTTGTGAGATAATGTGTATTCGCTTTTTTTGTTTTGCAATGGATTGCAAGGCTATTGGATCAATTTCAAAGGCTAGTTGGCTCGCAAAACGAATGGCCCGCATCATCCTTAATGGATCATCAGAGAAAGTAACATCTGGATCAAGTGGTGTTTTGATACATTTGTTTTTCAAATCGACGATTCCTCCAAAAGGATCAAGTAAGGTTCCAAAGTCAGCTTTATTTAAGCTAATCGCAAGTGCATTTATGGTAAAATCTCGACGATTCTGATCGTCTTCAAGACTTCCGTTTTCTACCAATGGCTTTCTAGATTCTTTGCGATAAGATTCTTTGCGCGCACCAACAAATTCAACTTCCAACCCTTTGAAATGTAACATCGCGGTACCAAAACGTTTGTAGACAACTACCTTCGGCTTTGGTTGTATTTTTGTGGCCAAACGCCTAGCCAATTCAATACCCGAACCCACGCAGACAATATCAACATCTTTCGATGGGCGCTGTAGTATTTTGTCGCGTACATACCCCCCTATTACATAACTAGGAAAGCCTAATTCTGAAGCTGCACTTTGCAATAAATCAAAGAGTTTTTTTTCGGTATTGGTGAATTCTAATTGCATAAACATCCAAATATATGAAAGGAACTAAATTTATGTGTAGCAAATTTAGCGTTTAAAAGCTTATTTTGGGTGCAAACGATCGAGTTTTTTGCGTAATAAGTAAGCAACATTATTATAAACAACCTGTTCTTCCGTTTCTCCGGCTTTCATTTGGCTGCGAATATAGTGCATCCATTCCAGATTTTTTTGGGCCGCCATAATTTTTTCTTGTACAATTTGGTCAAATAGCAAGGGTTGACTTCTAAGTTCATCGCCAAAAAAATGTATATAAAGATCTAAATCAAAATCAAAGCAAAATCGCCACAAATTGAAGGCTGAATTGACCAGCAAAATGACTTCAGCTCGATCGATTTCCTCCCCTAAATCTAATTGATTTACAGGGCCGCCCGGAAATGCCTCTTTGTTGTAATACAAAAACCGATGTTGATGAAATAAATACTTATCGGAGCGCAAGGCTAAAAAATTCCAATAAAAACTATCGCCGATAGCCAAAACATTTGGTTGGTATTTTTGGCGGTAGTTAAAACTAGGCTGAAGACGCATAAAACGCTTTGGTGTTAATTCTAGTATTAAGTTTAACGCATTCTCAGCATCTGTTTCATCAAAAGATGCAGAATCAGTCCATTGCATATTGGCTATCCTAAAATCGGGTAAGTCTTGTTGTAAATGATGCTCAAAATAACGAATAAGCGTATCCGTAAATACAGCTGTTGCATAGGGGGTAAGATGAACGCCTGTTTTGGGGAAAGCGGGATATGCTAAGGTGTCTTTGGCAGCACTAAAAAAATGATTAAAATCGATATGGTGTATTGAAAATTTTTGCATCGCCGCTAGATAAGCTTTGTAATTAGTAGAGGCTTGTCGTCCTTTTTCATAAGCAGAAGAAGGTAAATAATTTTCAAAAAAGTCTGCTTTATTAGGCGTAACAACCATAACTAGGTGCTTGCCCATTTGATCTAAAGTATCTTGAATTCGTTTGAATCGTTGTATTTTGGCTTCAACCGTGGCCACACCAACAAAATTTTGACCGGTATAGGCCTTGATATAATCTGAACCGAATAAATAATCTTTTTTTCCTATAACGACGTTGTCAACGTTAGAATATTTAAATAATGAATAATCTAGCTGATTGTTGAGTCGAATTAATGCTGGTCTATATCCAAAATTCTCAAGTCGATATTGCTCTTTGTCTTTTTGATAAACTGTGGCATTCCAGCCTGCCCAAGTCCAGGAAGGGTCGCTTGAACTTTGTTTGTTATAACCTTCTAATGCATCGAAATCATGCCAATGAAATAGCTGTTGTAGCACCGGTACAAACAAAAGGCACAAAAGCAAATGCCATAAAAGGCGGGATGTTTTATTATCAATGATCATGTATTAAAATCTGTAATAAATAAAAGGGTTAAAACTAGAGGTAGCAATTGAAGCACAAGACAACACAAACAAGAAAATGACTACAAAAAATAAGAAAATAATTCCTGTGGCCTGATATTGTTCTTGATAAAGCCAATTATGAAGGGCTTGAAAAGGTGTGAATAGGGTACAAAACGAGAAAAAGGCTGCTGCTAAAAGTATAAAAATGGATTTAAATTCGATCGAAAGATTGCTCGGTTCAGCCGAAAAAGAAAACATAAGTTGTATAAACATCCAAGCATCCGCTACCTCTTCGAAAATAAAAAAGACCCAACCCAACATCACCACCAAAAAACAATAAGCAAGCGAGAACAATTTATTAAGTGTGCCTTTCCCTTGCAAATACGGCGACAAGAAAGCGCGCTCTATGACCAAGAAAAAACCGTGAAAAGCCCCCCAAATTACAAAATTCCATGAGGCACCATGCCACAAGCCCGACAGCAAAAAGACTAGCCACAAATTAACATACAACCTCGATTTTTTGGCTACCCTTGACCCCCCTAGAGGAATATACAAATAAGAACGCATGAATGCCCCAAGCGTGATGTGCCAACGCCTCCAAAACTCACTGATAGATCTGGAATTATAGGGATTATCAAAATTTTCAGGAAAGCGAAAACCCATCATCTTGCCCAAACCTATCGCCATGTCGGAATAACCCGAGAAGTCGAAATAAATTTGAAACGTATAGGCTAACAAACAAGTCCAGGCTAAATTTGTATTTAAAGCCGTCCAATCGGTCCCTATCCCAGGCTGTTCACCCAATAAATACAGCACGAGTTCTCCTAGCACATTGGCAATAAGAACCTTTTTGGCTAAACCTATACCAAAGCGATAAAACCCAAAAAGTTTGTCCTGATAGGTTTCATTTCGATGTTCTATTTGATCCGCTATTGTATTAAATCGCACAATTGGCCCGGCAATAAGTTGCGGAAACATCATAATGTACAACATATAATCTTTGACAGACTGCAAGGGTGCGTGCACCTTACGATAAACATCTACAGAATACGTAAGTGTTTGAAAGGTATAAAATGAAATACCGATCGGCAAGGCTATTTGTGTCCACAAAAAGGGCTCATAGCCTGCGGCAACTAAGAGAAATTGAACATTGTCTACAAAAAAATTGGCGTACTTAAAAATAGCCAATAAACCCAAGTTTAGACTTAATGACAAAACTAGTAAGTATTTGCGTTTTTTAGTATCAGTTTGTTGGTTCATGTACCTGACTAGATAAAAATCCAACAATGTAGACCCTATTAGAACATAGAGGAACTTAGGGGCACCCCAACTATAAAAATAAACACTAAAAAGTAGTATAATCCAATTTTTATACCCAGGGCTTGCTATGGTATACAACAACAGAAATACCGGTAAAAAATAAAGCAAAAAACTGACTGAACTGAATACCATAGGGGCAAAATATTAGCCTAAAAAAGTAAACTCCGTATTATTTTCTCAAAAATATTAAATCTTCACCGTCTACCACTTTAACAATTACGGAAGGCGTCTGATCAGATATTTCTGACTGCCTGTGCGAAGCAATACGGTCTACACCTTTTATAATTTGTGTATCAATCGTATCGAAAGAAGTAGGAAAAGGCTGACCACTTACATTGGCAGAAGTAGAAACAATTGGCTTGTTAAAGGACTTAATTAATTCCTTACAAAATGGGTCTAGTGTCACGCGTATGCCAACGGTTCCATCCTCGGCCAAAACGGCAGTAGGTAAGTGCATCGGTGATTCATAAATGATAGTGAGTGGGCGTTGATGATAAGCAATCAAGTTTCTTGCTTTTGGAGGAATATACTGAACATACCGGGCCAGCATTTCAACGTTATTAACCAACAAAATAAAACTTTTATCTGCTGTTCTTTTTTTGAGGACCTTGATTTTTTGAACCGCCAATTCATTGGTGGCATCACAGCCTATTCCCCAGATTGTTTCGGTGGGATAAAGCAATAATTTACCTTCTTCAAGGTCATTGGCCAATAGAGGAATTTGTCTGCTGAAATCCATTTCCTAAAAAAATTAAGAGATTTGTTTAGACTTTTTTAAAATTGATAGTTCAAATCTTAACAAATCGTTTATTTTTGTATCACAAGCGCAATAATACTAAATATAAAGCACTCTTTAGATAATTTAATCACAAAGCTTAAAGGATTAGTGCATTATCAGCATAATTTGACGCTAGATCATCGTTTATTACAACCTGTTAAATATGGCTGCCAAAAAGAATAAAAAGACGTCATCTAAAGGACGTCAAAAAAACCTTAAACCTAAGAAGCAAAAGACCACTCAAACCAACAAAGGGCCTAATAAAAGCTCAAATAAAACTACCGAAAGTGCACTCTATATTTATGTTGCAGCCTTTCTTCTTGCCCTAACAACCTATTATACCTATCATGGTGCCCTCGACAACGACTTTGTAGATTGGGACGATTTTGCCTATGTTATCAATAACGATTTGGTACGTCCGGCAGCAGATATAATACAAACCCCTGCACAAGGCCCCTCTGCGTACAGCAAAGGTTACGGTACAATATTTAAATCAATCGTATCGCTCAATTACCATCCACTAACGATCCTAAGTATGCGTTGGAACAACAACGTTTGTCCCGAATGTATCAACGGTATTTCGGCACGCCCCTTCATCTTTTGGAATATCATTTTACATATTCTGAATGCTTTGCTCGTTTTGTTTTTTGTTTTTGGCTTAACTAAAAAAAATCTTTGGGCGGCAGTTATTGTTGCGACAGTATTTGCCTTACACCCTATGCACGTCGAATCCGTAGCCTGGGTATCAGAACGAAAAGACGTATTGTATGTTTTCTTTTTTATGTCGGGGCTTTTGTCTTATACCAAATACCTCCAACAACCATCCTCTAAATGGTGGCTTATCACCTTGCTATTTTTTGTACTATCCTGCTTATCAAAAGCAATGGCAGTAGTTTTTGCGCCTATCCTCTTACTATTATATTTTTGGTATGACCCGGCAGAAAAAGCCCTTGATGCGCTAAAAAACACCCTTCAACCTAAAAAAATACTGCACCTGCTACCGTTCTTTGTTCTTGCATTATTTTTCGGAATCATAGCCACTAATGTTCAATCTGGAGGCGACTTCAATGGCATACTGCTTAAAACATCTGATTCTGTTGCCATTAATAAATTCGATACATTTTCAATTATGCAACGTTTTCAATTTGCCTGCTATGGATTTATTGATTACATGATTCAATTCTTTGCTCCTATTAACCTTTGCACTTTTTATCCCTATCCCGACCAAATCACCTACGACAACAGCAATTGGTTTAAATGGGTACCTTTGTTGGTTTTGCTTATTTTTGCATTGACAATTTACAGCCTTAAATTTACCAAGAGTATCGCTTTCGGTCTCGCCTTTTATTTGATTACCATCCTGTTAGTTTTACAGTTTTTATCGGTTGGCGTTGTGCTTAAGGCCGACCGTTATACCTATTTACCATATCTTGGATTAGCCTTTATTGGGGTTCGATTAATTCAGGAATTTTGCCCGCTAAAAACACAAAAAATAATTTATGGATTGTTGTTAGTAGGCTGCGCAACGTTTATTCCCAAAACCATCAAACAAATTGAAACTTGGCAAGATAGTGATGCGCTGTGGACACATGTAATTGATATACATACCATCGATGGCAAAGTTTTGCAACAAAACATGGAACAACCCTTGAGTATTCGTGGTAATTATTATGGTAAAATGTCTGAAAAAGCAGCCAACCCTACCGAGGCGATGTTGTACATCAATAAAGCTTTCGAAGATTTTAAAAAAGCAGCTCAATTAGGTTCTAAACGAGCGGAAGTATACGAAGGCATGGGCAATACTTACGGAAGAAGAGGCTATCAAATGCAGATAGAAGGTAAAGCTGAGGCGGCAATGGAACAATTTGAACAAGCAATCAAAAATTATAATCGTGCCTTGGAATACAAAACAAATGGTGGTTCTATCTATTTTAACAGAGCAATTACCTACAGTATTTTGGGTCAGCATCAAAATGCCATCGAAGACTACAGCAAAAGCATTCAGTATCAACCGCAACAAGTACAGAAAGCCTCTATCAATAGAGGCATTGCGTATCTCAAAACGAAACAATTTGACTTAGCCATCCAAGACTTTAATACAGGCCTTCAGTACAATCCAAATGATATCAATGCATTGCTAAATCGTGGCATAGCCTGGAGTAATTTAGGGCAAAAAGAGAAAGCACTTTTGGATATACAATCTGTCTTGAAAATCGCCCCTTCAAATGCAGAGGCAAATCGATTGATGCAACAACTGAGCAACACGAATTAAAACCTAGAATTCCTATTAACAACATAAACTTAACATCTAATTACTATATTATGGCAACAGAAGATCGATTTTGGCTCAAAAGCTACCCAGAAAATGTTCCGCACGATGTATCTATCGAACAACACGATTCTCTAATTGGATTCATCGATGAAAACCTCAAAAAATTTGAAGATAAAGCTGCGTATACCTGTTTTATTGGAAACAATCAAAAGACACTTAGTTATCTGGAGGTTGACAAAGGGGCTGCTGCTATAGCATCTTACCTTCAGGGGCTTGGCTTAAAAAAAGGTGCTAAAGTAGCGATTATGCTACCCAATATCGTGCAATATCCTGTCGCACTTTTTGGCATTATGCGCGGGGGCTTTATTGCAGTCAATACCAACCCACTCTACACCTCTAGAGAAATTAAACATCAATTTAACGATGCAGAAGTTGAAGCGGTTATCATTGCCGAAAACTTTGCACATGAACTTCAGAAAGTACTTGCGCAAACGCCAGTAAAGCACATCATAACGGCATCTATCGGAGGAATGTTTGGTGGATTTAAAGGATGGCTAATCAACAAAGTATTAAAGTTCAAAGGCCTGGTCCCTAAGTTCTCTTTACCTAATGCTGTCACATTCAGAAAGGCAGTACTAATAGGTGGTCAAAAAAGATACAAACCTTACAAGAGCGACATAGACGATATGGTCTGTATTCAATACACGGGTGGTACTACAGGTGTAGCAAAAGGGGCTGTATTGACCAATCAGAATTTATTGTACAATATGGAACAAATGAAGGCTTGGTTGGGCGATGCTGATATAAAAGAAGGCCGTGAAGTTATGTTGACCCCATTACCCATGTATCATATTTTCTCGTTTACCGTCAATTGCTTGTGTATGGCCAATTTTGGTGCTTTAAGTGTATTGGTTCCGAACCCAAGAGATATTCCTGGATTGGTAGAAGTTATCGACAAAACCAAACCAAGTCTGATGAGTGGGGTAAACACCTTGTTTAATGCCCTGCTAAACAACGAACAATTTAGAGCTCTTGATTTGAGTAATTTGAAATTTGTAATTGGTGGTGCTATGGCTATTCAAGGGCCCGTAGCTAAACGCTGGAAAGAATTGACCGGCAACGACTTGATTGAAGGATATGGGATGACAGAAACCGCTCCGATTATAAGTGCTAATCCACTCGGAAAGGTGCAAGTAGGGACTATAGGCCTGCCTGTATCGTCGACTTATGTACGTATTATGGCAGAAAACGGACAAGTACAAGGGCCCGGAGAAGACCGAGGAGAAATACAGGTAAAGGGCCCACAAGTTATGAAGGGGTACTACAAGCGTCCCGAAGCAACCGCTGAAGTATTTACCCAAGATGGATGGCTCAAAACAGGTGATGTTGGTATTATGCAAGAAGATGGATATTTAAAAATTGTGGATCGAATCAAGGATATGATTTTAGTATCGGGATTCAATGTTTACCCCAACGAGATTGAAGATGTTATTGCGGCACATCCTAAAGTATTAGAGGTGGCTGCTATTGGAGTGTCCGACGAAAAATCGACCGAAGCAGTAAAGATATTTGTTGTTAAGAAAGATGCATCTCTTACAGAAGCAGAGCTACGCAGCTATAATTCAGCTAATTTTACGGGATACAAAAAACCAAAACACATAGAGTTCAGAAACGAGCTACCCAAAACAAATGTTGGTAAAATATTACGGAGAGCTTTGAGAGAAGAATCATAAATAATATCTGTTTTGACAATAAAAAAGCGAATCTATTCAAGATTCGCTTTTTTTATAATTAGATAAACATAAGCTAATATTGAGCTAATAGTACTTTGTTATTTTTGCAGTAACCAAAACAACAAAATAATGAAACACTCCATACTGTTAGCCCCCGTCTTTGTTCTTCTTTTTTGCTATTATTACAGCAATAATAGTTCTAAAATTTCAGCGGGTGATTTTATATTCTCAAGTTTCAATGCACAAAAAGATGATTTTTTCAGTATTATCATCCTAAAACCCTTGCCTGCCAAAACAAGCATCTATTTTACAGATGCAGAGTGGGACGGGTCAAAGTTTGGTAATGACGAAAGTGTTATGCATTGGCAAACAGGAGATTCTATTATCCCAATAGCAACTGAAATTCATTTTTACTCCACCAAAAAACAAGCTAAGGCGTCGGTTGGTACGGTAGATAAATTACTCAAAATAGCCAGGTCGAATGAAGCCATTTTTGCTTACACTGGCCGCAAAAGAGTACCCAAGCATTTTATTTCTGCTGTAGCAACCCACAAAGATGCTTATGGGACTTTATTGAATACCAATTTGAAAGAAGGAACAACAGCAATCACCTTTCCGCAAGGAACCTATTATTTTGAGCTTAAAGCAAAAGATATGGATACATTCAAAAACATTAGACTAAGGAATTATGTCTACAAGTCAATTAACAAGCCTATTTCATGTATTCAAAAAACTATCGAGTACCAAATAATTTAGACCCTACACGAATTAGGCTACTGCCTTCTTTTAGTGCAATTTCATAGTCTCCAGACATGCCCATAGAAATTTCTTCGAATTGGCTATCTTCAGAGAAGTATCCCTGTTTTAATTGATCAAATATAGATTTTAGTTGAGCAAATTCTTGCTGAACTTGGTTCTGATTAACGGTAAATGTGGCCATCCCCATTACGCCTTTGATAGCAATATTTTTAAGTAGCCCAAAGGCATCACTTTCCAGCATCACTTCGGCTTCCTCAAGCGTCAAACCAGCTTTTGTCTGTTCTTCTGCTATATGGAATTGCAACAAGCAATTAATAACTCTATCATTATTTATAGCCTGTTTGTTAATTTCTTTTAATAAACGAAAACTATCTACTGAATGAATTAAATCAATAAATGGTGCAATAACTTTGACCTTATTCCGCTGTAAAGAACCAATCATATGCCAACGAATATCTTTTGGTAAAGTTGCGTACTTGCTGCTTAATTCTTGTACGCGATTTTCGCCAAAAACTCGGTGACCAAGATCATAAAATTGTTGAATAGCCTCGACGGGTTTGGTCTTGGAAACTGCCACTAACTGAGCCCGGTAGGCTTTGAGGCTTGCTTGTATAGCGCGATAGTTATCAAGATGAATCATATACTTAGAGTGTTATTTGAAGGATAAAGTTTTAGCTGTTACTTTTTGTAGGATACTAAAAAATACGGTGGCAATAAATAATTCAATGGCATTTGATAAAGCAATAAAAATTAGCAAAGAATAAACATTTTAATAACATAAAACTAGAATATTTGTTAATTTAAATGTATACTTTTATGTCGAAATATAGCCATTATTAACGATTCTTTTGGATCACCACAATAAAAATCAAGGATGAATTGCAGCGAATATAAAATTTTAATTGCAGACGATGAACCGGATATTATAGAATTCATTTGCTACAACCTAAATAAAGAGGGTTTTGAAGTAACCACAGCTACCAATGGTTTAGATGCAATCAAAAAAGCGAAAGAAATCCAACCACATCTTATTCTTTTAGATATCATGATGCCGGGTATGGACGGGATTGAGGTTTGTAAAGAGTTGCGTGAAATTCCAGCTTTAGAAGAAACTATCATCGCATTCCTGACCGCTAGGGCTGAAGATTACTCACAAATCGTTGGATTTGAAGTGGGTGGAGATGATTATATCACCAAACCTATACGCCCTAGAGTTTTGATTAGCCGAGTGCATGCACTTTTGCGTCGATTTAGCAAAAAATACAAATTAAATACCACCAATAAAGACATCATACAAATTGCTGATATAGAAATAAACAAAGAAAAATACCTGGTGACCCGACAAGGAGATCAATCGCCAATTGTTTTACCCAAGAAAGAATTTGAGTTACTATTCTTATTAGCTTCCAAGCCGGGAAAAGTATTTTCAAGAGAAGAAATTTTCAAGAAAATTTGGGGTTCAGAAGTAATTGTGGGCAATCGAACCATCGATGTTCACATTCGTAAAATCCGCGAAAAGGTAGGAGAAGGTTATATCAAAACCATCAAAGGAATTGGCTATAAATTTGAATTTTAACCTAAAAAGGTGTAATTATATAATTTATAATATCCTTTAAATTTTTGCGGATGCCTTTTTTTAAATCCTTCAAACCTAGTCCCAAACAATTATCAAAGCTGATCGCTAACCAAAATGCAGTAGCCTTACTCATCGTTTTGTTGGCTGCAAAACTATTATTAGATGACACCATCAAGTGGCCTCTGTTGATTGCGATTCCAGTGATAACCTACATCGTGAGTTACCTAACCTCTTATCAGGCCCTCAATCAATTTATTTACAATAAGATAAAGCTCATTTACAAAACCATTCACAGCTTAAAAGCTCCTGTAAAGTCTAAGCCAATCAAAATTGATATGGATAAGCAAGTGATCGAGGAAGTAGAAGAAGAAGTAATAAGCTGGGCCAAAACATTTACAGATGAGATTTCTACCTTAAAAGATATGGAGGAATATCGAAGAGAATTTATTGGCAATGTATCACATGAACTAAAAACACCGATTTTTAACATCCAAGGCTATCTTCATACCCTACTCGATGGTGGCATGGACGACCCGAATATCAACTACAAATATTTGATGCAAGCAGCCAATAATACCGAACGAATGGCAAATATTGTAGCAGACCTTGGTTATATTTCTAAATTTGAAGCCGGCAAGTTGCAACTTGAAATGGTACAGTATGATATTGTACAGTTAGTGGAAGATGTACTAGAAGATTCCCAATTAAATGCCAAAGAAAAAAATATCACCCTCAAACTAAAAAACGAAAACCAAATACCCGTCATGGTCTATGCAGATATCGAGAGTATCCGTCGTGTTTTGGTTAATTTAATTAGTAACTCCATCAAATATGGCAAGATAGATGGTCGTACCTTAATTAGCTTTTACGACCTGGACGACAACGTACTCATTGAAGTATCCGACAACGGCAAAGGTATAGAACAAGAACATTTACCCCGTTTGTTTGAACGCTTTTATCGAGTGGATAAAGGCCGTTCCAGAACACAAGGCGGTACAGGATTAGGACTAGCTATTGTAAAACATATACTAGAAGCACATTTACAAACTATCAATGTAAGAAGTAACACAGAAGTAGGTTCGACATTTGGCTTTACCCTCAAAAAAGGCAAATAATCTATTGCTTTAATTTGCGTTCAATTTCTTTCAACAATTTAAGCGTATCCTCTGTATTCGATACATTTTCTGCTTTAGCGGCTTTTAATGCTTTCTGTGCGCAAAGCTGTGCTGCTTCGTAGTTCTTATCTTTGTATAATAGTGAGGCTTTGGTATCTAAACAAAAATAACTGGCTTGTAAAGATATTGCTCTATCGATCCATATAAGTGCTTCTTTGACCTTCTTAGGATCGTCTTCGTCCGTATATACTTTCCAGGCAGCACTGTTTAGTTCATTGGCATTAGTACATACTTTAAAGTAGGCAGTACGTGCTTTGTTTACTTTTTCTGCATCCGGTGGTGTACCGTTCTGTAGTTGGTAAAATTTAAGTTGCTTCCCAAGCTCATTTTTCTTGCTAGGGTAGTAATTAGCAATGGCTTTTTTAATTTCTTTCTGAATTGCTTTATCATCTTTGTTCGAAATATATCGGTAAATGGCCCGATTATAGGCATAATTCATTAATTCTTGTACCATTTCTTTTCCTGCCACATCTTGATAAGCGGCTTTGTTGGTGTAAAAGTACGTGAAATAAACCCCATTTATGTTGGAAAAATAATTACTTGCCGTCGCCATTAATTTCAAAACTGGTTCGGATTGTTTTTCGACATCCCTAAGTGAGGACCAATAGTCTTTAAATACTTCTGATATATCATTACCACTTTGAGACAATGCTTCTAGATATGTATTCATAAAGTTTTTCTCACGATGCCCTGATTCATATTTGTCTATGAGAGATGCTAGCTGTTTTGTGGGGTTGAGTGCATCTTTTGAGGCAGCTACAAAGTTGTCGGCATCCATACCACCAACTACTTTGTGCACCAAAGCACCCGAGGCATCAAAGTATAGTAAGGTGGGGTAAGCATTAACCTGATGTTTTTGAGCAAAGGCAGGCCCCTCCCCTTTTTCCATATCCATTTTGTAGGCCAAATAATTTTCGGTAAAATATGCCCCTACCTTTTCATCTGTAAAGGTATTTTTTGCCATCCATTTACAAGGCCCACACCAAGTAGTATATGCATCCACAAAAATGGGTTTGTTTTGGTCCGCGGCTTTTTTTAGAATATCCGCCCATTGTCCTTTTTCAAAAACAATACCTTGTGCCTGAGCAGCGGTTGAAATAAAACAAGTTATCGTAAATACTAAAAAGAAGGTATTGCGCATTGTTTTGGTTTAAAGGTTAAAAGATAAACCAAATGTACAAATAAATTAATGCTTTTATTGGTTTAAAAGCGTTAAATTAGATTAATGAATGTTTAGAAACTCCTTAATTATTGGACAATTAGAGAATTAAAGAAAAAAAACAAGCAAATTTTGAATTTATAGTGTATCTTTGCACACGAATATAAATCCTGTTACTTGTTAATCAGGCTACACAGGGTATTTTTGACTCAATAAAGTTAAAACAAAATGTCTTTAAAAATCCGTTTACAGAGAAAAGGAAGAAAGAAAAAACCTTTTTATCAAATTGTTGCTGCAGATGCAAGAGCACCACGTGATGGTAAGTTTATCCAAAAGCTGGGAGTTTACAATCCACTTACTGTTCCTGCTACTATCGAATTAGATAGTAATGCTGCTTTTGATTGGTTAATGAAAGGTGCACAACCTACAGATACAGTTCGCGCTATTCTGAAACTCAAAGGTGTATACTACAGAAAACATCTTCAGAGAGGTGTTTCCAAAGGTGCTTTCGACCAAGAAACCGCAGACAAAATGCTAGCTGAATGGTTAGATGCTAAATCTGCCAAAATTGAGAAACGTAAAGAAGCTTCCAAGAACGCTCTTGAAGAACGTCGTGCTAAGATCTTTGGTGTTGCTCCTGTAAAAGAAGAGAAAGTAGAAGAAGTTGTTGAAGAGGTAGCTACTGAAGAAGTTGCTACTGAAGAAACTGCTGCTGAAGAAACTGCTGCTGAAGAAACTGTTGCTGAAACAACAGAGAACACAGAAGAAAAAGATGCTTAATTACTTCTTTTCCAAAAAAATAAAAGCGAAATTCATCCTTGAATTTCGCTTTTTTTTTTGCACTTTATTAATCTTCTTCAAATCGCATTTCTTGTATCAGATAGGCTGCGCCTACTTTTTTGAAGAATATATATATTCTAAACTTATTACCCCCTGCTGAAAGATTACCTATACAATAGTATGAAGCCCCATCTCTTGCAGCCCCACTGTGCACCATTGAACAATGCGAAGGGGTGTTTGTAGTAAAGAAAGAACGAATTACAAACGCAGCTTGTGCTTTGTTGTAAGAACCATCTTTATCGCCAACAGTTACATCTACATTAGCATCCAAATATTGATTGATAGTAGACATATTAGCTGTCTTTACTGCGGTTATTACAGTACTAAAATTAGGTTGTGCCGACAAAGTAGTAATACCAAATAGTATGTAGACCAAAATAAATTTCATGTTATTATAATTAAAATAAGTTAAACATGCTGTAGTACTAAGTAACGAAAAAAGGGAGGTATTTGTTGTATTTACCTAATGGATATTATAATTATTTACATATTTAAATGTACAATGATAAAAGCATATATCATAAAATATCAATGATTTTTTCTACCTTTAGATTATCAACATAACACATTTTCTAGTCTAATACTAATAGCACTTTACATGTTAGGTCGCAAAAACAACGCCGAAAATTCATCTGGACACGAAAAAAAATCGAATGACCTCGATTTTTGTAATATTGCCCTTGGTACTACTATAGAAGGGAGCTTCAAAACAGGTTCGAATATTCGTCTCGACGGCAATATAGTAGGAGATGTTCATTGCGGTGGGAAATTAGTCATGTCTGAAACGGCAAAAATTACTGGTAATATTCATTGTCAGAACTTTAGAAGCGAGGGGCAAGTAGATGGAGATATAACCGCTATCGACAAAATACATCTGATGAATAAGTCAGTCATGAAGGGTAATATTCAATACAAACGCCTACAAATTGATATGGGTGCCACTCTAAATGGTAAGGCTTCAAAAATAAACAACGGAACACCTAAATCTAAATAGTAAGAACAGCCAACAATGATGCTCAAAAAGGCATTTCTAGCCACTGTCGATTTATTTTCAACCGCCATTCCTTTGCCAGTTCTTAAAACAATTTCAGGGCAAACAACGCTTTTACCATTTTTTCATTTGGTAAGTGACCAAGTGGTACCGCACGTTAAGCACTTATACCGCATTCGGAACAAGAATCAATTTATCCAAGACTTAGATTACCTGCTAAAACATTATAAAGCCCTTCATCTTGACCAATTCAAGGATTCGTTACTCAATGGAAAGAAATTGCCTAAAAACTCTTTTTTGTTGAGTTTTGATGATGGTTTGGCAGAGTGTTATCATGTTATTGCCCCTATTCTTAAGAAAAAGGGAATTCCTGCTAGTTTTTTTTTGAACAGTGCCTTCGTTGATAATAAAGCACTTATGTTTAGATACAAGGCTAGCTTGCTCATTGAGCATATATTTCAAGACCTTGACAAAAGAGCTTTGATTACCCAACAATTATTTACGGAGCATCAAATTCCATACAATAATTTCAGCCTGGACCTTAAAAAAATTACATGGAAACAGCAAGCTTTTTTAGACGTCTTGGCGCAAGCCTTGGGCTTAGATTTTCAACAATATCTCGAAAAACAACAACCCTACCTGAGTGTTAAGCAAATCCACGAAATGCAACAAGACGGCTTCAGCTTTGGTAGTCATAGTATCGACCATCCTCGCTACAAAAATATAGCAAAGTCGGAACAAATAAAACAAACCCTGCATGGACATCTACAATTAAAAAACAGCTTAGATCATATTGATGCTATTTTCGCTTTTCCCTTTACGGACGATGCCGTAGGTTTATCTTTTTTTGAATCACTATACCAGAGTAACACCATAGACTATAGTTTTGGAGGGGCAGGCATTAAACATGAAAAGAACCGACAACATTGGCAACGATTAGGCTTGGAATCGACGGGCATAAGAAGTAGTAAACAAATCATTCATAGTGAATATTGTTATTATTTATTAAAATCAATTTTTCGAAAAAACACCATACGTCGACAATAAATAGCTTTGGACATGAAATTAAAAATCACCCTATTAGGAGCTGGAAATGTAGGCTTTCATTTGGCAAAAAGACTACACGAATGTGGGCATCAGATTTGTCAGGTGCTAAGCAGAGATTTGAACAAGGCCAAGGAGTTGAGTCAAGTTGTACAGGCAGCGGCAATCGATAGTACGGAGGCCATAAATCTACAAGCATCTGTTTATATAATTGCTATCAAAGATAAATATATAGCACAATTTCAACAGAAAATAAGTTTTTTAGCACAAGAAAACAAAATAGTGGTCCATACTTCAGGCGCTGTTTCGAGTCAAGTATTCAACCCTAATTTTAGCCGTTGTGGTGTATTTTATCCCTTGCAAAGCTTTTCACGAATTGAACCTACAAACTTTGAAAAGCTTCCTTTTTGCATCTATGCCAAGGATCCACAAACAGAAAATATTTTGTTTGAATTAGCCCAAACGATCTGCCCAAATGTTTATAGAATTAACGATGAAGAAAGAGCTATTTTGCACGTAACAGCCGTTATCGTCAATAATTTTAGTAATTATTTATATGGTGTGGCCCATCATATTTGCCAAGACCACCAAATTCCCTTTGACTTGTTGAAAGCCCTCATCGCCAAAACGGCTAGGAATATTGAACAGCATCCACCTCATAGAGTTCAAACAGGACCTGCTGTCCGTAACGACAAAAACACAATCAGCAAGCACCTCGATTTTTTAGAAAAGTATCCAGATTACCAAAATATCTATCAATTATTAAGCAACGGTATTGCCCAACAAAAAAAGGATTCCAAAAAATAAACTACTCCAATAAACGAATACCTTCTTTTTCTAGACCTATTATTTTTTGTTTATACAAACTTCCAATCGCTTTTTTGAAGGTTTTTTTACTCATCCCCAACATAGATTTGATGGAGGCAGGGTCGGACTTGTCGGTAAGGGCAATAAACCCATTGTTTTTAGCGATTAATTGCAAAATCTTTTCTGCATTCGGTTCTACCTTGGCATAGCCTTCTTCTTCCAAACGAAGGTCAATTTTGCCATCTTCTCTTATTTTATACACATAGGCAGTGCCTTGGCTTCCAATTGTCAGTTCTTTAAAAATTTCATTGGCATAGAGCAATCCTAAAAACTGATTATTAATAATCACATTGTAGCCTAAATCTGTTTTCTTCCACACCTGAATCAAGACTTCTTTATTTAATTCGAGCTCAATATCATCGTATTCCAAAAACTGTTCAATTTTGGCAGAACCTGTGAGGCGATCTGTTTGCCCGTCCAAGTACATATAAATCATGTAGGATTTACCCTCTACCATTTTAGATTTTTGTTCTTTGAAAGGAACAAATAAATCTTTATCGATACCATAATCTAAGAATGCTCCATAATCATTGACCGAACGGACTGTAAGAATAGCAAACTCGTACAAACAAATTTTAGTCTCTTGCGTGGTGGCAATCAATCTTTCTTCATTATCTCTGTAAATAAATACCTCTATGTAGGCACCAATACCGGTATTTTCAGGAATAAACTTACCTGGCAATAACACCTCATTACCTTCCTTATCCCCCAAAAAAAGGCCCGAACCCGTGTCTCTTAAAACTTCCAATAAATTATACTTCCCTAATGCTAACATACGAATGATTGAATTGCTAAAAAGAATGAGCTTCAGATGAAGCTCATTCTTTTTAAATTATGGTTGAATAATAAGTTTAAAGGTACGAGAAGTACTAACATCTTCCAACTTTAAGTAGTAATTACCTGCCGTCAAAAAACCTAGAGGAATCCTAAAAGGTATGTCAGCATCTATTTTATGTTGCCCAAAATACACAATATTCCCTAAAATATCGAATACTGAGATTGTTGATGT
>CAJQQM010000023.1 GCA_905480485.1 uncultured Aureispira sp. | reverse complement strand
ACCAAAAGTGTCAATAATGTTTTCATGTGATCGATGATTATATAGTCTGTAATTGTTTGTCGTAATTGATAGTACAAATATAGGCCAAGCTTTTCGTTTTTACAAGCATTTAAACAAAATATTATTTTGCACAAATGCCATATTTGCCCAAATAAAATTATTATATTTTGCAAAATCTAAATAAATGAATTATTTATCCAAATATTTTCTAAATTAGCAAATTATATTTTTTTGGAATGTGCCGACTCGAAATTTAAAAAAAAGACCTTTTTTTCTTCTTTTTTTTCATTTTGTTACAAAATTTAGATTTTTCTCTATGTTTTTGCACAACTACTGTTTATCAAGCAAATAGTAAAAGTCTAACCGCTAAACATTATTGGTAATGCTAACAAAAAAAAGCAGGATAGCCAAGGCTATCCTACCCAGCGTAAACGCTGAAAAATTCCTTTATCGTTTGAGCACTAGCTTGGCAAAAGCTAGTCCTTTTTTGTGTTTAATCTTTAGAAAATAAAACCCGCTGCTATAGCCATTCAAATAGATGCTATTAGAATCATCATGTAGTTGTTGAGACAAAACCTGCCTCCCGTTAACATCCATAATTTGAATTTCCTCCAAGCCTTCGCCTTCAACTGTAAATGTTCCTGAACTAGGATTCGGATAAATAGCACAATAAAAGTGCTCTGTATCATTATAAACAATAGACGTTATATTAGAAGTATTCGGTGTATAATCCATTCCACTCCAAGTGCTCGAACCATCTGGTTGACGACCGTAAGAACTATTGGGTGCTATACCAAAATAGCTGATAGAATCTATAATGGCAGAATCCAACACTGAATACTTAGACAAGGCAATCTGTTCTGAAATATTGTTTAGCTTAAACCCAAGGTGGCGAATTCCCTGTTCTTCATCTTTATCTGCCCATAGCAAAAGATATCCACCTGCTGAAATCACCATAGAATCGGAATCAGTAATCGGAATACGGTGTTTTGTGAGTTCATAGTAATCATCCGTCAATACCAAACCACCAATATTAACCGGATAGGCATTAGCATTATACAGCTCAATCCAATCATCGTTTTCTCCAAACTCGTCGGCCACAACATTTACATTATCACACATAAATTCGTTGATAAATATCCCCGAGAATGTAGGTGCTAATTCGTTAGATTTGCCAGGTGATGGAAATTCAAACATTTGAATACTTGCACTCCCGTTTGTATAGCGACCTTTAGATATATTTTCGTAAGCATTACCCGCTGTTGTCATTTGATCTAACAAAATAGTGTCGGACCCTATCAGCTGATATAAATACACTGTCTCGTTTTCTCCTAATTTAAAATTGGTATGCTGAGCCCCTTGAGACTGATCTTCGTCGGCCCAAAAAAGAACAAATTCACCAGCACCCAAATTATCCATCTCATCTGGAATTCTCCACTTGAGTTTATTGTTGTTGTTATCAGAAAGATACAAACCTGATATTTTGATGTTAACGTTGCCTGCATTGTATAATTCAACGAAATCATCATATTGTCCATAATTGTCGAGCACAATATTATCATTTTTAGACAATAATTCGTTGATATAAATAGATGTTAAAGTATCAGCAAGGCCAAAAACAGCAGTAATCGCTGTATCCCCTATAAAATCCAAATCAAGACTATCTTGGCTAATCCCTGTCCCCTGCCATTCGATAAACTGATAACCATCGTCTGGAATTGCAACAAGCTGAACCGGTATTCCTTGGAAATAAGTTCCGGTCCATGGATAAATACTACTTGAATTCCCGGCTGTATTTTCATCTATAACCGTAGTATTTATTTTTATCTTACCTCCAATATTATTCTGTACATTCAAAATAATTTCATTCGTATCCGTCAATTCTGAAAATTGATCTAGCATAAACTGACGCATGTAATAAGGACGTTGCAAGGCAAAATCCTCCATTTCATCTGTCGAATTATTATCCCACATATACCACCACCTAGCCTTGTGTTCTGGAACCTCTGGATCGTATATCAAGTTAAGACTATCAATAATATCCAATACGCGATCTGTTTTGAACGAGGTGTTCATATTATCAGCCATTAAATTAATCCAATATCGCTTAAAGCTTGTATTTTCCATCAACCCTCTAAATATTCTAGTATCAGCACCTGTACCACTCATAACTATATCTAATCGATCTTCGTCAGGATATTTAAAGCCATGGTCCAAATCAAAGATAAACCAACGATAACGACCGTCTTGTCCATACGGTGCATTTGCTTGGTAACTTGTCGTTCTTTTCTTCCAACACTTACGATTATTCGACAGCCAGTCAGAATTATTTACATAGATTTGAGCCATAAAAAGCTTGGCAAAGTTTTCAGGGTCTAACATACGACTGGCTGAATCATAATTAAGCTGAACAGACATATCTTGGTAGTGGATATAGTTCCGCATTGTTATGTAGTTGGTACTATCAACAGGCAAACCCATACTTACATTACCTGAATTTGCTTTCAAAATAACTACATCTTCTTTTTGAATCCCGTAATGGCTTTTGAGGTATCTGTCGTCGATACGTTGACGGAAGTTCATTACACCCCAATAAGCACCATTAACAAAAACAACTGAAGGACTAAAATGTAAAACATCGACACCTATATGCTTGAAGGTGTGTTGGCAGAATGCATCTTGAAATAGCTGTTCGGACCAATAGGTGCCGGAATTACGCAGCGTAACACGCTTAAATTCACTTAAGGCTTTGTTCGGATCTCCCAATTTTTTTAGCCCGTCAAAAAACGGGTATTGAAGTTTCTTTTGAGTATCGTATTCGCTTCGAGCATAAATTCTAAAAGATTTTCTAGCCCAGCCACGCGAAACATTACCTGCTATTCGTATTCCTACATTTTGAGCAATCGATCTGTTTCCTTGATTATCAAAATACTCAATCATCGCTGGTCGCTCCCAAGCCCTTCCTTTTCGATTATAATTTGCCGTAATTTTAGGCCAATATCCACCTTGAGGCGCATAGTCGTAATAAAATTTGCCTGGAACATGAATTCCACTGTAATAATCAAACAAATTATCTTCATTTGTCGAAATGGAAACGACTGGTAAAGAGTATCTATTTTCAGCAGCTGGGTCTATAAAAAAACTATTGGTTTCTATCTTACTTTTTTGGGCCCCCGTTTGGTAGCTTACTGCCCGAACGACCATATTTTTATTTATATTGGTTGTGGGGGCTGTCCACCAATTGGGTGAAGGCCGTATCAGGCTTATTTTGTTGGTATCGGATTGCCTATTTTTGATCAGAATACCTGAGGAAGTGTAAATAAAAGTACGATAAGATTTATTGATCGTATCAGTACTTGCATAATCTTGCTTTGTCGTATAAAATCTACCTCCAATATTATTAATATCTGGTTCAGAACCATCAATCGTATATAAAATAGTATCTCCTGTATTTGGACTTGTTAGAAATAACGTAAAAGAATCGGTATAAAAGCCTGCTTGGTCAGAAAATGTAGGTTCAAGCAGTGTTGCCATTGTAGCATTATTGCTGCTACCCGGTGTAGGCAGATCGAAAATATACCAAGCGTTACTACCGTCGGGTTGTCGGCCATAGGATTTATCTGTTTCTAAAGGAGGAATAACCAATTGGTCTACGATACTAGTATCAGGTGCAGAAAGCAGTAATTCCTCTCCACTTGATTCTAATTTGAAGTTGGTGTGTGGTTCTGTACCATTAACCAGTTGATTGTCTTCTGAAGCCCAAACTATCAGATAACCATTCGCCGGTACCACCACATTAGCAGGGAACTGCCATTTTTCAGGTTTGTTGTCGTTGTCAGACAAAAAATACCCACTTATGTCTAAATCAACATTTGATGCGTTATAAATTTCTATCCAATCTGAATAATTATAATTGGAATCCAAAGCAACAGTATCGTTAGCAGTGCAGACTTCGTTGATAAAAATTTGCTGCCCCAAAATAATATTGATGGGAAATAGCAAGATTAAATAAATATGTTTCATGATAATAATTAGAAGGTTAAAGGAATTTTTAATTTTAAGGCTAAACTAATTTTACTTCTTCGAGTTTTAATAATTCGACAAAATGGATATTTTTAATAAAAACTGTAGGGTGCATAATTTTGATTATATAGGTATTGGTAGTTTTTTGAAATGCTCAGATTTATTGCGAACACAAAAAGGATACTTGACCTTAATTAATTTGGATTTATTTATTTTAAAAGGGTTAAAAAATTTATTCCTAGTTGTATTATGTTAAAGACTTCGGTTTAAATGTGTTTGGTAAAGCTTCTGTGGTATAAAGCAATAAGACTTAACTTTATTTTGGGAAAAAGGCAAAGTTGTCTTGACTTCAAAACTGTCTGACATTAACAATTCTACACATGTATATTGACAGGTATCTAAGCCTGCACTCCCGAAAAAATGTGTAGAAAATTTGGCAAACAACAGAAAAAGTTAGACCAAAAGTTGTTTTTATATGAAATATTTTTTTAAAAATAAATTAAGCTATAAACACGCAAATGAGCACGGATAGAACTTGTGATGGTATTCTGCTAAAATATATTTTGAGCAGACCCTGATGACAACATCGTGCCTAAAAAAACACTGTGTATCTAAGAAGGGTACATGGAAAGTTCAGTATGCTTAATGCAAAGTCTTGGGGAGACTTATAATTAATACTAATTGGCGATCATTGGTACAGTTACTTTTGAAATTAATTTTGTATTCAACTAAGGTTTAATAAATTTTTATTTCAAATTTTAAAAATCCGTATATCAAAACAACTAATCATTCATAACACATAAACCGTTCTTTCATACAAATTACTCATTATTAGCATTTTAAATAAAACAAAGAGTCTATATTTTAAACTTTTTCCAATATTTAAACACTTTACTCTGCCATTAAAAGTAGTTTTACATGCAACCAACAAAAAAAGCTTGCTGAAAAATATTCAACAAGCTTTCTTAGTTCCATTAAATGTTATAGTACTACATTCTTTCAGGCATAGAAATACCAAGCATCTTAGCAGCATTTTGTAGGGCTACAGCAACGGCCTTTGATAAA
>CAJQQM010000022.1 GCA_905480485.1 uncultured Aureispira sp. | reverse complement strand
CAAAGAGGATGGCGGTTGGTCTTTGGAGTTAGTCAATCCCAATTTAATTTGTCAAGGAGCAGATAATTGGCAGGCGGCCCTTAGCAACAACGGTGGTACGCCTGGCCAACAGAATTCTATTTTTTCCAATATTCCAGACCTACAAGGGCCGCTCTTAGTATCGGCCAACTTTATCGATTCCAATCGTATTCAGCTTAGCTTTAACGAAACGCTCGGCGCGAATGCTACTACTTTGACCAATTATACCGTTTCTACTACTACCATAAATACTGTTACCCTTTCGGCACCACAAACTGTAGTGTTGGAATTAAGCAATAATATGGTCGATCAAACAAATTACGTGGTTACTGTTAATGCTCTCACCGACTGTAGTGGCAATAGTATTCTTGCTTCTACACAAGATAGTTTTGTGTATTACGAAGTTCAACCTGCAGCTTTGCACGATCTTATTTTTACAGAAATAATGGCAGACCCCTCTCCTGTAGTAGGGCTTCCGGATGCCGAATACCTCGAATTGTACAATCGTTCCAACAAAACCATAGATCTTTCAAATTTTAGTTTATTTGAATCTACCAATCATACACTAGCTGCTCAAATTATGTTGCCGGGCGATTATGTTGTACTGTGCGCTGCTTCTGATGCCGCCCTTTTTAGTTCTATAGGTACGGTTGTTCCCGTCAATAGTATGGGCTTAACAAATAGTGGAGAACTCCTGATGTTGTTTAATGCAACGGGCGACCTAATCGATTCTGTTGATTATGATGATGCTTGGTACCAAAACAATGCAAAAGATGATGGTGGTTATTCCCTAGCGTTAATCAATCCTAATCAGTTGTGCAAAGGCAGTCGCAATTGGATCGTTTCTGAAGCATCAGCCGGTGGAACTCCCGCAGGGCAAAACCTGGTATACAATGATGCATTAGATACGTTGCCCCCTTCCGTAATACAAGCTCGTCAATTTGGTCCTAATCAAATTTATTTGCAATTCGATGATGTTCTAAACAAAAATCTTGCAGGAAATAGTTCCTATTATGCTGTTGATAATGGGGCCATCATTATCACGGTGGTTTGCCTTTCGGAGACAGAAGTTATTCTGACCTTGGGTGCCAATATGGTCGATCAGACCCTATACACCATCACCATGACCAATCTAGAAGATTGTGTCGGCAATAGTAGTGGGGTTATTAGCACAACAATGACCTATTACGAAGCGGGTGCTGCGACACATTATGATATTTTAATCAATGAAATAATGGCTGACCCCAACCCCGTGGTGGGCCTGCCCGAAAAAGAATACGTCGAACTATACAATCGCTCCAACAAAACCTTCAACCTTGAAGGATTTACATTTACAGACGCCTCTTCCGTAACCGCTGTTTTGCCGTTTTTTATTCTACATCCAGGAGAATATATTACCATCTACAGCGCAGCAGATACTATCGGTTTTACAGCATTTGGGCCGGTAGGGCCAACCACTTCGTTTCCCGACTTAAATACCTCTGATGAATTGATTCTTAAAGATCAGTCGGGTGAGGTCATTGACGCCGTGTCTTATGAGTTGTTTTGGTATCAGAATGCTGACAAAGATGATGGAGGATGGTCTTTAGAAAGGGTAAATCCAGATCGACCCTGTGAGGGAGCTTCAAATTGGAGAGCCTCCGAAAATTTATTGGGAGGTACACCTTCTCAGCAAAACTCAATTTATAATGATGTCCCGGACGACCAATCGCCCGATGCCCTAAGAGCGTTTCCTTTGGGCGGTGATAGTATTCGTATTTATTTTTCAGAAGCTTTGGATGATATAAACGCAACACAATTATCCAATTACAGTATTGATGATGCAACTATTAACATAACTTCAGTCCGCCTGGAAGCCCCATTTTATAATTCTGTAATTCTTTTTTTAGACAATAGCTTGGTACTCGGCCAAACCTACCTAATTACGATGAATGCGGCCCTAACCGATTGTATCGGCAATTCAATTGCCTTAAAAAATACCGTAAGAGTTGCATTGCCTGAAGCCATTCAAACGGGAGATTTAATTTTAAATGAGATTTTATTTAATCCAGTAACTAGCAATAAAGATTTTGTTGAATTATACAATAGGTCCTCTAAGGTTTTGAATTCAGCCGATCTAGTGGTATCGAATGCTCAGCTTATCGATGGTAATTTAGCCAATGCCAATGCACTTCAAACAAGCCCTGTAGAGGTAGATTGGTTAATTTTCCCCAATGAATATTTGGTTATAACAGAGGATGCGGATGTAGTTAAACAACAATATTATACTCCAAATCCTGAAAGTTTTGTCGAAAATGACCTGCCCACTTTTGGTGATAAAGAAGGAAGTGTTTTTCTGTATGCAACCTATGATTCGACGTACATCGACACCTTTGGTCAGCAACAAGTGTTGTATATGGCCAAAGTACTAGATTTGTTTGATTATCAAGAAGATTTTCATTCTCCTCTAATAGACGATAAAAATGGTGTTTCCTTAGAAAGAATAGATTTTGATGCCAAGACCAATGATTTTAATAATTGGCACTCTGCCGCTACCGGTGTAGGGTATGCAACACCTGCCTACCAAAATTCGACTTTTTTAGTCAATGATATTATAGGGGATGACCTCTTAGAATTGCCGACCGAAACAGTATCGCCGGATGGAGACGGATATGAAGATTTTTTGTTGATAAATTATAATGTAGATGCCGTAGGATATGTCGCAAATATCGATATATATGATGCAAGTGGCCGGTTGATTCGCAATTTGGTGAATGGTGAATTATTGACAAGAGAAGGGACCCTTCAATGGGATGGCACCGACAATAACGGCCGTAAAGCAACTGTTGGCTTGCACATCCTTTTTGTAGAGATTTTCAACTCACAAGGAGATGTAAGGCGTTTCAAAAAGACCTGCATCGTTGCCGGCAAAATGAACTAGGTCTTCGTTAAGAGTAGCTTTTAAGTGACGACAACTCATTACAAAACAAAAAAAACACTGCTCTTTTGACCAGTGTTTTTTTTGTTTTGTCAGCCGTTATTTTTTTACAAATTTAAAGCTTTGTCGACCCTCATTAAGCACAATCGTATACACGCCGGAATTCAATCCAGAAACATTGATTGGTTGCAGGGTTGAGGATACTTCAGTTCGCAGCACAACTCTACCTAAAATATCGCTAATTTCAATTAGTTGATTCCCGATCCAGTTTTGTGGCATCCCGTCAACAGAAATTGAGCCGTAAGCAGGGTTAGGATATATTTTAAGATCAGAAGTGGCCCCTGCAATTTGATTAACATTGGTTAATTGAACGGAGATAACTTGTGTCGTTGTGTCGCTGTAGCCACAAGTATTGTTCACTATAAGCTGAACCGTATAATTGCCATCCGAAGCATAGTTGTGCGTAGGGTTTTCGAGGGAGGAACTATTGTTGTCACCAAAATCCCAAGCCCAGGTATCCGCAAGGGTAGCATTGCTTGTAAAATTAAGCTGACCGCCGTTGGCATTGTAGATAAAGTCGGCCACAACCGTATCTGTTATATTAATTGCCAAACTACTAGCAGGGCTACTTCCACAAACATTATCAGCAGTGACCGATAAGGTGCCTGCGCTATCGTCGAGGCTAAGTGTTATGCTATTCGAACTGCTAGTACCCGACCATCCGGAAGGGAAGGTCCAGTTATAAACAACAGTAGGGTCGTTGCTGACACTATAACTCAGGTTGTCAAAAGCACAAGCATTGACTGGGCCACTTATAGTAGAAGGCGTTGTGCTAGGTGCTACAACAACTATATGTGCTGTATCCACCAAGGTGCTTTGAAAGGTACCATCACTCACTGTCAAGGAAACTTCGTAAATGCCTGCCGTGTTATATTGCACTTGAGGGTTAGAAAGTGTTGAACTGCTTGGGTTTCCACCTGGAAAACTCCAGTTCCAAGAAGTAGGCGTGCCGCCAGCCGTCAAATCTGTAAATTGAACAGTATCATTGGTGCAAATATTAAATGGCGAACCAGCAAAGCCAGGGCTTAGTGGGCTTGATAAATCATTCCATTTCCACATTCCGTCGGTGTTTGCATCGGCATTAAACCAGCCTGACCACCCAATAGATTGACTGCTAAATTCGACCACTAAATGTTGTTCCGTGTCAATAATGTTCCAACTAGTCCCACCGTCTTGACTAAAGGAAGACCCCGATGCACCTGTTGCAGCACCTGTTGTGAATACGATGTTAGTTCCTTCGACATAACATAGGCCATTTGTAAAAACAGTGCCAGATATAGTAACAGGAGTCCAGGTAGCCCCGCTGTTTGATGTTTTGTAAACAGTTCCATTATTGTCAACGATAATCCCCTCCGTTAGCGATCCAAAAGATAGATTTGCACTACTCCCTGTACTTATCGCACCACCAAAATCGGCAATCGGGCTAGTATAAACCGACCAATTAAGCCCTTTATTGGTAGAATGATATATTCGGCCCAAACTTGTCGTAAACCAGACACTATTGCCTACTACTTCGATTTGACGGGTATATCCAAATTCATTACCATTACTTGGGTTCGGTATATTGGCACCAGGAACCGCTGTCCAGGTGGCCCCGCCATTAGTGGTCGTGTATAATTCGAAATCGCCGTTGATAGGATCCCCCTGACAAAAGCCATTGTTTGCATCCCAAAAGTGCACCACATTGGTGAAGGAGGCAGCACTGTTATAACTTGCGGAGTTTTGACGAGACCAACTTGTACCGCCATTGCTTGTTTTCCAAATCCCGCCGGTCTGACCTCCTGCCGTGGGGTAGGCAGCCAACCAAGCGGTATTAGCATCTACTGCATGAATCATAGATATGCCTAAGCCACTATTTCCTATGTTGATCGTGTTAGCCGACCAATTGGCTCCACCATCGGTTGTTTTGGTGAATTCTTGTATGTTTCCGCCGTTTCCAGTTCCGTCATAGCCAGTAGCCCACACGGTATTTGCATCAACTATTGAGATGTAATTTATGCCTCTAGAGGCTGTGCTAAACGACGAATTTTGTTTTATCCAAGCTCCATAAGGTTGCAAGCTTACGTTAATATAGGCTGTTTTGGTAGCTGTAACAGAATCTTGTGCATTGCTTACTTGCAGCGAAACAGGATAGTTGCCCGCTGTGGCATAGCTGATGAGGGGGGGCGTTTGTCCTGTATAACTTGCGGGTGTTCCTCCATTGAACGTCCACTGCCAAGTATTAATTGTATTACCACCGTCGGCAGAATTATCATAAAACTGTACAGACTCTCCTTCTGCTATATCAGTAGGGATGGCAAAAAAATCAGGAATAGGGTCACCTGTTATTGTTGCCTGAACACAAGCAATAGCCGCCGCAGCATCAATTCGATTGCCAATGTTTTGATTTGTGACCACTCCTGTTGAACTCAAGCAGTTCAGAACTTGACTAGGCGTCAGACTAGGGTTGACGCTCAGCATCAAGCCTACCAAGCCCGCTGCGAAGGGGGTTGCCATTGAGGTTCCGCCCATTTTGGCATATGAGTTTCCCCCACTCGTATAGACCGTACTCAACAAACCACCATTGCTATAGCCGCCCGGTGAGGCGATATCCACAAAGGTCGTGCTTCCATTATAATTAGAGAAACTCGAACGGTTACCATTGCTGTTAACAGACCCGACGCCGATTACGTTGTTGTATCCCGCAGGATATTGTACGATACTATTGCCGTCGTTGCCAGCAGCAGCCATAAAAACAATATCGGGATAAGCATCGATTAAGGTTTGCATGGCAGGGTCAGAATTTGTGCCCCCATAAGACATGCTTACTACATCTGCACCATTTTGACAGGCCCATTGTACGGCGCTGTAAGCATACCATATGCCGTTCGAACTTGGTGCATTGTCCGGAGTTGCTTTTACCCCAATAAGTTCTACATTTCCTCCCAAAGAGGCAATCCCGCGATTGTTGTTAATGTCGGCTGTCGCTAAACCTGCACAGTGTGTACCATGCGACCAGCCCATATCCTGCTGATAGCTGTCGGGAGGCGTTGCATCGTTGTCGTTGTCGGCGACATCGTATTGTCTAAAGGTGCTTAAATCGCTGTGGTTGGCATAAACAGCATTGTCGATAATAGCTACTTTAACGCCACTTCTTCCGGTGCTAGTATTCCAAGCTGATTCTGAATTTACCAAGGTGTGATACCATTTATCTGAGCCACTGTGGTAGGTGTCATTTGGGATTAGAGTGGTTTGGTAAATAGCTTGTTTGCAGGCATATTCTACCTGGTCTAAAGCATTTAATTCTTTTAGAAGAGCATCTATTTGGGCATAGTTGCTAAAATGGATTCGATATATTTTCTGCAATTCTCTTTTGTGGGTATAATAACTTGGCCGTTCAATTTTTGTCAAGTCCGCTTCTTTCAAAATTTCCTTTATTTGGGGGAAATTGTCAATGTTTTCAATCAATGAAAAATCATTGATGTTGTTTTGTGGGCTGTTTGCCAAGGGGGGCGATTGACGAACCTTAAACATAATACGTCCATCAAGAAAATCAGCGTGATAGCTTTGAGCAAAAGTGAAAGTGCTAAAGAAGCAGCATGTTAAGATTAAAACAATAGCTTTCATAAAGGTGTTTTTAGTAGTCAAATCAGTTATATTAATAATTAATTAATATAAAATTACACAATAAAATTTGCGAAAGAAGGCTTCAGGGTATATAAATATTAAAAATTTACATTTTCATGCAATTATATAACGTCTCAATGCATAGGTTCTATATAAAAGAACATTAAATACTTGGGTTTTTGGGCCAAAATGGAATGATAGTTTAGTTTTGCCCACCCAAAGCAGTTCATAATTCTATTCAATTAAATTCTATTCAATTAAATTCGAGGCTTTCGGCCACCCTCTAGCTAGACTTTATTTAAATTTATACGTTGATTAAGTACTGCAATTCTTGTAGCTGAAAGCACAAAATTGTATTTTAGCAGCTATTCATAATGTCCTCAATTTCCATTAAATATATGCAGCAACTCAAAATAATATCGGCAGGCGCAGGTTCGGGAAAGACTTATCGTTTGACGAAAGAAATGACGAAAATGTTACAGCCTAGTGCAACTGGAAAAGCAGCAGTTAGAGCATCAGGTATCATTGCGACCACTTTTACCAACAAAGCAGCTGCAGAACTCAAAGAAAGAGTACGCATTGAGTTGCTTGAAAGCGGTTTGACCAAAGAAGCCGATGAATTGGCGAATGCAATGATTGGTACGGTTCACGCTATTGGGGTGCAACTTTTAAAACGATTTGCCTTTGAAGCAGGGGTGTCGCCGGAAGTCTCTATTATTGCCGATAGCGATCAACAGGTTTTCTTTAATCAAGCAATTGCTACGGTTCTCAAAGTCGATTTAATCAAAGAAATGTCGGACCTAACGGAGTGGCTAGGGTTTGATAGTAGTCCTTACAGCCGAACTGATTGGCGTAAAGATCTTAAGAATATTACGGATATAGCTAGAGCTAATAATTTTGGAGTTGAAGTGCTTCAAGAAAGTAAAGCCTATTCGATACAATCTTTTTTCGAATTGCTTCCACCGGTTTCTGACAAAGACGCTGCTTATTTTAACCATCGTCTTCTAGAGCTCATGCAAGCTACTCTAGAGCAGTTGATACGCAACGAAGATGCTACTAAAGCCAAAGAAACAATGCTTTCTAAGTTGAAGGGATTTGTGCTGAAAGTGAAAAATCAGGGGATGCTTTCTTGGCGGGATTGGGTGTCGATTTGTAAACTAAAACCTTCAAAAAAAACGAGAGATGATATTGCAGATTTAGTCGAATTTGCGCAAACGCATACGAGACATCCTGATTTTCATCAGCAGATCAAAACGTATCTTGAACATATTTTTGATGCGGCTATAGCGGCTATAAATGAATACGATCAATACAAAAAAAGTAGGGGCCTCATCGACTATATCGACATGGAAGTACTTATCCTAGATTTGCTAGAAAACAAGTCGGTGTTGGCAGTTCTCAAAGACGAAATTGATTTACTAATGGTAGATGAGTTTCAAGATACAAGCCCTCTACAACTCAAAATATTTTTGAAGTTAACAAACTTAGCGAATCAATCCGTTTGGGTAGGAGATCCAAAACAATCTATTTATGGGTTCAGAGGTGCCGACCCCGAACTGATGCAGGCGGTCATGCAAGCTTGTGATAACATAGCTAATTTGCCCGATTCGTGGCGCTCGAGGGAGGATTTGGTGCATCTTTGTAATGGGCTTTTTGTTAAGGCATTGTCTGCAGATATGCCCGTGGAGCGTATTGCGTTAAATACAGCCGCTCCTTATGTAAAAGCTAAAGAATCAAAATTGCTTCAGCAAGCTGTTCATCATTGGCATTTTCAACATGAAAAAAGACAGCCTGGCAAACCTTGGTTTGAACGGTGTATTGCACGTAGTATTGCCGATTTGTTAGAACAAAACTGGCAAGTTCGAATCAAAGGGTCGGATCAAGTAAGGCCTTTGGAAGCTGGAGATATTGCCGTCTTGTGTCGATCAAACTATGCCTGTCAAACAGTAGCAGAAACCTTGTATGATGAAGGGTTGAAAGCCGCTATTGCTCGGGCTGGCTTGGTCGAAACAGCAGAGGCCAAACTTACCTTGGCCTGTTTGCGGTACATTGTGAATCCTTACGATGCCTTAGCAGTAGCCGAGATTTTATTGCTGGCCAAAGAACACAATTTAGAGGCACTAATCGAAGATCGCCTGGCGTTTTTGGCGGCGAATACATCGACAACGGCGAAATCCATAAAATGGGGTACGGAAGAAGCTTTCGTACGGCTTTTGAATAAAATTAGAGAAGAAAGTGAAGAGCTATCAGCAATCGAATTGCTCAATCTATTGATCGATACATTAGACTTGCGAAGAATAGTTTCGAAGTGGTCGAACGCAGCACAGCGATTGGATAATATAGACGCCCTTCGTAAATTAGCTGGAGATTATGAAGATACCTGTAATCGACTCAATTCAGCCGCAACTTCTGGTGGTTTTTTGTTGTGGCTAGAGGATTTGGCACAAGAGGGTAAGGATGTTCAAGGAAAGGGATTGGGCAAAGATGCGGTCAATGTACTCACCTATCATAAAAGCAAAGGATTAGAATGGCCTTTGGTTATTTGTCATGGCATTGATGCGGATTTAAAAGACGCTATTTGGGGTGTTAGAATTGTACGGAAAAGTGCAAAGATTGATATTCACAAACCCTTAGCTGATCGTTTGATTTGTTATTGGGTAAACCCTTATGCGATGCAAATTAAGGGCACTGCTTTGATGGAAGAAGTAGAGGCGCATCAAGACAGAGTAAGGGTTAAAAAAAATGCTTTGGACGAAGAAATTCGCCTGCTTTATGTAGGGCTTACACGGGCAAGGGATTATCTTATATTCCCTTCTGTGCCCAAAAAAAATACCAAGTGGTTGAATCGAGTTTTTCATGATGGGATTGATAATATTCCTGTATTAGATGTTACCAAAAAAGAATTACCATGGCTGTGGAAAGATAAAGAGATTGCCTTGCAAAATCATGTATTTAATTATGGTCAACAATTTGTTTCAACCCCACTTATAGAAGGGGCTAAAGTGTACTTAGAGCCCTTCCTTGGTGCCCGCGATTTTGAAGCGGCCGAAATTCCTTTTGCTGTCCAATTGTTTCCGTCGATGGAATTCAAATTTACCCGTCAGGATTCGTTCACAACCGTACAGTTTAGTGCCGCTCTTGAGGAGGGGCAATTAGCTGCGCTGAAATTGGTCTTAAAAGTAATGTTATTGGCGGATCAACCGGGGCTTATGTCTGATGAAAGGCGCCTAGAAATGGCCCGTGATTTATGCTTCAATAATGGGCTGCATCCGATGGTTGATGCAAAAAAGTTGCTGCAATATTCTAGCCATTTTTTCGAATATTTGCAGCGTCAATTTGTCTTTGATAAGTTGGAAAGATATAAAATGTTTCAATACCATTTGTCTGAAAATGTAGTCTATAATTCGAGCATTGATATTTGTTTTGTCAGTCAACAAAATGAACTTGTCTTAATGCAATTTTGGTTGAATGAATTGGCTGTTTTGAATAAGCATAAACCTAAGTTTAAAGAGTTAGCTTGTCAACTTGAAGCAGCAGGAAAATCGATAGGAAAGTCGCTAGGAATAACTAAAATACAGCATTATGTCCTCGATCCCTATCGTGGGTTGGCTCATAAAATAGAGGTTCAACGTGGGGCGGTTCAATCTTCTTTATTTGGATAAATTAGCTTAAAATAAGATAAAATATTACCTGTTTGCCAACATATTGAGAATATTTATAGTTATCAAAAAACTATAAAAAATATCTTTAAAAAAACGGGAGTTATCCACTTATTGGGTTTTTACACACAAAATCAATGTGGATAAGTCGAAAGTGGTGTTAATTTGTTAACATTTTAACATTTTTTCAAGGCTGCATCCTTAATTTGCTCCATTTTTTGACATTTTTTCCGATTGCGTCAACTTGTCGTTAGCGCAAAATAGTGATATTCCCTTTTTTTACTATTTTTTTGTTGTTTCCAGGGCAACTGAAGAGAACATAATAGCCAAATACGTCGGGTGCAAGTGGCTGTTGTCTAAATCGACCGTTCCAAGCTTGGTGGATGTCATTTGTTTCAAAAACTAATTGACCCCAACGGTTATATATCTGAAATAGTTCTATCGATTGAATCGAACTACTTTGTAATTGTAAAAAATCGTTATGCCCATCCTCGTTGGGCGAAAAGGCACTTGGAACAAAGATGCTTTTAGCGCTGCAGTCAAGGGATGTTAGGACACGAATAGAGTCGCTTGAAAAACAACCTGCTGCGTCAGTGACACTTAAGTGGAATGTTTGATTGCCTTGCACCCACCAAAGTGGGTTTGGGCAGTCGCTACAAGATAATTCATCTGCCGGTGACCAAAGGTAATTATAGTTGTTGCTTA